>NZ_SEIP01000017.1:0-51649 GCF_004146205.1 Yimella sp. RIT 621 | reverse complement strand
GTTAGCGGAGTGCCGCGATCGAGACCGGATGAGGAACGTCCGAGACGAACAGCCCCGCCGGTGACCGGCGGGGCTGTTCGGTGAAGCGGATGGGTCAGTCGTGCTGCCCCGGGTGCTTGGGCAACTGGACGCCTTGACCGAAGCCGTCGGGAGTCTGCTGCGGCGGCAGCGTCGGGTGAGCCTGGGTCGAGCCACCGTCACCGCCGGTGATCGCCCGTGGATTCTGCGCGGCGGGCTGCTGGTTCTCCGCGGCCGCCTGGTCCTTGGCTGCCTGACGGTCGGCACGGCGCTCTGAGCGACGCTTGGCGTCCTCCTCCATGATGTCGCCGGCGACGGACTGACGGGCGACGGCTTCGGCCTCGGCGACGGCCTTGGCGACAGCCGGGTCGCGGCTGAGGTCAAACCATTCCTCGACCTCGTCCTCGTCCACCTTGGGGACGTCCTCGTAGGACGGCATCTCGTAGCGGAAGGTGCCGTCGTCGCTCTGCTGTCCGAAGGACTTCGCGAAGCCCTGCAACGCCGAACCGAAGTCGCTCGGCACGACCCACACCTTGCTCGCCTCGCCCTTGGCCATCTCCGGGATCTGTCGCAGGTACTCGTACGCCAGCAGTTCGGGCGTCGGCTTGGCCGCACGGATCGCGGCGAACGTCTTCTCGATGGACTTGGCCTCACCCTGGGCCCGCAGGTACAGCGCGGCACGGTCACCCTGGGCGCGCAGGATGCGCGACTGACGGTCACCCTCGGCGGCGAGGATGGAGGCCTGCTTGGCACCTTCTGCGGCGAGGATCTGGCTCTGCTTGTCACCCTCGGCCGACTTGATCGCCGACTCGCGGTGACCCTCGGCGGCCAGGATGGTTGCACGCTTCTCGCGATCCGCCTTCATCTGCTTCTCCATCGATTCCTGGATGGAGGGCGGCGGGAAGATGGACTTCAACTCGACACGGGCGACGCGCAGACCCCAGCGGGACGTGGCCTCGTCCAGGACGCCACGCAGCTGGGTGTTGATGACCTCACGGGAGGTGAGCGTCTCCTCCAGCGTCATGCCACCGACGACATTACGCAAAGTGGTGGTGGCCAACTGCTCCACGCCGACGATGTAGTTGTTGATCTCGTAGACCGCAGAGCGGGGGTCGGTCACCTGGAAGTAGACGACCGTGTCGATGTTGACCGTCAGGTTGTCCTCGGTGATCACCGGCTGCGGGGGGAAGCTCACCACCCGTTCGCGCAGGTCGACCTTAGCGCGGATCCGGTCGACGAACGGCATGAGGAACAGCAGCTGCCCCGACACCGTCTTGGTGTATCGGCCGAGTCGCTCAACGACGGCTGCTTCCGCCTGCGGCACCACGGCCACCGACTTGACCACGATGATGACCGCCAGGATGGCGATGATCGCCGCGATGATGAGTAATGGTTCCATTCAGTTCTCCCCGAAATTGTCGCTGTCAACGACGGCAACAGCACCGTCGATCCGATCCACGACGAGCTTCTCGCCGGGTTCGAAGGTCATGTCCGGTCGAGCCGGACGAGCTGTCCAGATGTCGCCGCCGATCCGCACCAGGCCGCCGTCCTCGGTGACCTGTTCGACCACTTCTGCGCGTGCGCCGAGCAGGGCGTCGGTGTTCATCGCGTGCATCGGTCCGGACAGGAAGTGTCGCTTGAGGGGCGGACGGACCAGCAGCAGCAGGGAGATCGAGACGACTGCGAACACCACGGCACTGACCCAGGTGTCGGCGCCGGCCGCGGAGGTGCCGGCTGCTGCGAGAGCGCCACCGCCGAGCATGAGCAGGACGAACTCGCCGCCGAGGACCTCGAGCCCGATCAGGGCGAGTCCGGCGACGATCCAGAAGAGTGTCGTCCAGTCCATGTGCCCTACTTCCTCGACTTCGTGCTCAGCGTCCCTCGAACACCGGTGGCTTCTTCGCGATGAACGCGTCCACGGCCGATCGGTGATCGGCCGTGCCCCCGGTGAGTTTCATCAACTCGGCTTCCTTGGCCAACGATTCGGACAGCTCATGAGTTGCCGCGAATCCGACCGCGCGCCGGACGGATCCGTACGCGATCGTTGGTCCGGATGCTAACCGCTGAGCCAATTCGGCGACGGCGGAATCGAATTCATCGTCGGGGACGACCGTGGTCGCCAACCCGAGTTCGAGAGCCTCGTCGGCCTTGACGGTGCGCGGGAAGAACAGCAGCTCCTTCGCTTTGGCGATACCGACCAGACGCTGCAGCGTCCACGAGGACCCGGAGTCGCAGGATAGAGCGATACCGGTGAACGCCAGATTGAAACCAGCGCTCGCGCGCAGCACGCGTAGGTCGGCGGCGAAGGCGAAGGCAGCGCCTGCGCCGGCAGCAACACCGTTGACCGCGGCGATCACCGGTTTGTTCATGGTTGACAGCAACTCGACGATCGGGTTGTAGTGCTCCTCCACGGTGGTGTCGAGTGCGTCCGAACCGAGCTTGAGCAGCCCCAGGTGTTCTTTGAGGTCCTGGCCGACACAGAAGGCGCGGCCGGTGCCGGTGAGCACGACGACTCGCACGCTCTGGTCCTCAGCAGCCGCCTGCAACGACGACAGCAGCAAATCCTTGGTCGGGATGTCCAGCGCGCACATCTCGTTCGGGCGGTTGATCCGAACGGTCGCGACACCGCCGTCCCGCTCCACGACGACAGGGGCCTCGGTCATGGACGTTCTCCTTGGTTGGTCAGGCCACGGACGGGCTTTCAGGCCCGGCCGAGTGCGGTGCGGATACAGGACTCAACGTACGCCGACGCTCCCGGCCGCAGCCGGGCGGCCACGTCGCGGAAGCGCTCGGACGCAACGGTGCCCGGCCATGCGTCGGGTAGAACCTCGGGTGGCAGACCGGGGTCACGGAACAGGAACTTGCGCCACTCGTGAACTGCGAGCGTCCTTGTCAGATAACGCTCTTCGTCGCTCGCATCGTCGGGGAAACCCTGCACCAGTTCGGTCAGCCAGCGGTCGTACTGTCGGTGCGCGTCGGCGATCTGCTCCAGGTCCCACATCGACGACGCGAACTGCCGCGGGTCACCGGACAACTCTGAGTGGAACTCGCGATAGCCGGGCCCGAGGGTGCCTGCGAGGTCGTCGCTCGCACGGGGAGCGATCCAGGTGTCGACGGCCAGCCTGGCGTAGCCCAGGTACTCCATCGAGGCCCGGACGCGGGCTCGAGCCGACCTGTCGCCGCTGTGTTCGACGACGACGATGTGCCACCGACCGTCCCACTCGGGCGTGTGGTCGGCGTAGATCCGTTGTCCGGCGGTGGCCAGGCGCTGCGCGGCCCGTGGGGTCATCGCGTAGCCGCGCGCGCCGTCCCGGGTCTGGGCGGTGAGCCAGCCTTCGCGGGCCATGCGCGAGATCGCGGTGCGGGTCGCCGCCGGGGCGATGTCGATGACGCCGGTGAGCTGCACGAGTGCCGCGACGGGGGCCCACTTCGTGCTCGACAGCAGGTGGTCGCCGTAGATGTCGAAGACGGCGGACCTGGCGAGCATGGCCACATGCTGCCACGGTCTGTCGAGGCGTGGGATGGGCGCCGTTGCGACAGACCGGGGCCGGTCGGGGGATCGTTGCAATTCGTTGACCACCGAATTTCCTCCCTGCGCCCGCACTGGGGGATAATGGTCGGCGTAAAGGGTGCGTCACCGAGTCATCGGCAAGACAAAAACGAACTGTGTGGATGCCGACGCGCCCGTCACGAAAGCCACACGGCGGAAGGGGAAGCACCCATGGCGGCGATGAAGCCGAGGACTGGCGACGGCCCGCTCGAAGTCACCAAGGAAGGCCGGAGCATCCTGCTGCGCATGCCGCTGGAAGGCGGTGGCCGACTCGTGGTCGAGATGAACGCCGAAGAGGCGCAGGCGCTGGGCGACGCCATCAAGGGTTGCATCGGCTGATCACCCGGTACAGATGACGGAAAGTCCCGTGGATCAACTGATCCACGGGACTTTCGTGCTGTTCCGGACGGTCAGCGCTTGATCGCGACCAGCAGTCCGTCGCCGACGGGCAGCATCGTGGTCGCGAGATCTGAGTCGTCGCGCAACTGCTTGCCGAGGTCGCGCAGCGTACGGGTGACCTCGTCGCGAGCGGTCGGGTCGGCGACCTGGTCGTGCCAGAGCATGTTGTCGATCGCGAGCACCCCGCCTGGATGCAACAGGCGCAGCGCTTGCTCGACGTACTGGGGGTACTCGGTCTTCTCGCCGTCGACGAGCACCAGGTCGTAGCCACCGTCGGTGAGCCGGGGCAGGACCGACAGCGCACTGCCGACGATCGTGCGGGTGCGTTGTGGTGGGTAGCCCGCCTCGGCGAACGCCTGCTTGGCGGCGTGCTGATGCTCGCTGGAGATGTCGATGGTGGTCAGGATGCCGTCGGACGGCATGCCGGTCAGCAGCCACAGGCCGCTCACGCCGGCACCGGTGCCGATCTCGACGACAGACCGGGCCTGGCAGGACGCGGCAAGCATGCGCAGGGCCGCTCCCGTGCCGGTGCCGACGGGGACGCATCCGAGCTCGTCGCCACGGGATCGCGCGCGCTCGATGTGCTCCGGTTCGACCGTGAACTCCTCGGCGTAGGTCCAGGTACCGGGTCGCATGGATGTCATGGCTGACAAATCTACTTGGCGCGCCCGACAGTGCGAAAATGGATGCGGAATCGACCAGGGGAAACAAACAGGCGAGACCGATCGTTGAACCGAATGACGCTCACGGGCGTCCAGTCGGTGGGATCGACAGCAGCTGTACCGCGGTCACACAGCTGACACACAGCCGGGTGGGTGAGGCTGGAGCCGCGCAACGACTGGATGAACTGGGGGACAACGACATGACCGCGACGCCCGATAGGACGACGTTGAAGCGAACCAAGACAGTGGTGCCCGACCAGGCCCCGGCAGGCTGGCAGCCGCCGACCTGGGAGGAGATCGTCGCCGAGCACTCCACGCGGGTCTACCGGTTGGCCTACCGCCTGACGGGCAATGTCCACGACGCCGAAGACCTCACGCACGATGTCTTCGTCCGGGTGTTCCGCTCCCTGGGCTCATACCGTCCCGGCACCTTCGAGGGCTGGCTGCACCGCATCACCACCAACGTCTTCCTGGACAAGATGCGCCGCAAGCAGCGCATCCGGTTCGACGCCTTGTCCGACGACGCCGCCGCCCGGCTGGTCAGCCGCACCGGCAGCCCGGAGCAGTTGTACGCCGACGCACACTTCGACGACGACATCCAGCGTGCGCTCGATGCACTGTCGCCCGACTTCCGCGCCGCGGTCGTGCTCTGCGACATCGAGGGTCTGTCCTACGAAGAAGTCGCCGCGACGCTGGACGTCAAGCTGGGCACCGTCCGATCCCGCATTCACCGCGGCCGCGCCCAACTGCGTGCCGCCCTGGCGCACCGCGACCCCGCGGTTCGCCCGGTCGAACCGGTCGTTCCGGCTCGTACCTGTCTCGGTCTGGGGCGGCCCGTGGAGGTCGGCGGATGATCTGTCCCGAGCACGACGTGCTCGTCGATTACGTCGACGCAGTCCTCGACGCCAAGACGGCAACCGTCCTTGAGCGGCACCTGGTCGCGTGCCAGTGCTGTCGGTCGAAGGTGGCTGCCGAGCGGGATCTCATCGGTCGGATGCGCGGGGTTCCGGCCAACGCGCCTCGCGGCGACTCCGACTTCATGGCCGGACTGCTCAGTCTGGGTGATCTGCCGACCCAGCCGATGCCGGCCCGACGATCCTCGTCGAAGTCGCCGGCGACGATTCCCTGCCACGCGCCCGCTCAGTACGTCTCCGCGCGCAAGCCGATCGGTATCGCGGCGCTGGCCGTCGTCGGTTGCATCAGCGCGGCCGTCGTCGCCATTCATGCTCCGGTGCAGAGCGGCACGCCCGCTCGCATGCCGGTGATGCGCAGTCAGCCAGCCACGGGGCAGGCGCCGATGGCGCGGGTGATCGGTTTCGAGCAGAACGCTCCCGGCTCGCCGCGTCCGTAGTCCCCGCGGCGAGCGGGTCCCGACCGGCCTCTCCCCCCGCGTCGGTGCACGACCGGGTCACGATCGAGAATGGACACCATGTCGCAGGACCCGCGATCCAGACCCCTTCCCGTCCCGCGCCCGGGCGATGCCCCGCACCCGCACGGGCCGGCCACGCCCACCTCCGGCGCAGGGAACCCGACAGGCAGCGCCCCCGGCCCTTTTCCGGCGCCGCCGGTGCTCGGTCCTGCTATTGGTCCAGGTGATGGTCCGCAGGCACCCGCGCCACGTCGTCCCAGGCGGGCCGGTCTGTTGATCGCGAGCGCCGCGCTGCTTGCTCTGTTGTGCGGCGGCGTCGGCGGGTATGTCGGCAGTGAACTTGCCGGTCGACAGGATTCATCATCCGCAGACGTAGCCGCCGGCAATGTCGAAGCCATCGCGAACAAGGCTCTGCCGAGCGTCGTCACAATCAGGATCAGCAGTTCGTCGGGGGTGCCGCGGGGCAGCGGATCCGGCTTCGTGCTGCGCTCGGACGGTTACATCGTCACCAACAACCACGTCGCGTCCGCGGGTGGTGACGGTGCCGGCCTCAAGGTCCTGTTCTCCGACCAGTCGGAAGCGGACGCGCGGATCGTCGGGGTCTCCCCGACGTACGACCTCGCGGTCCTGAAAGTGGAGCGCAAGGATCTTCCGGCGCTGGAACTCGGCGAGTCCGACGACCTGAAGGTCGGTCAGTCGGTGATCGCGGTGGGTGCTCCGCTCGGCCTCACCGGGTCGGTCACCACCGGCATCGTGAGTGCGCTGAATCGGCCCGTGGTCACCGGCGACGACGATTCGTCCGGAGGTGCCAGCAGTGAGTCCAACTCCCGTTCCTACATGAACGCGATCCAGACCGACGCGGCGATCAATCAGGGAAACTCCGGTGGCCCGCTGTTGGATCTGCGGGGAAAGGTCATCGGCGTGAACTCCGCGATCTACTCCTCGCGCAGCGGAGGAAGCATCGGTCTGGGTTTCGCGATCCCGGCGGACCAGGTGCGGCGCACGTCCGACCAACTCATTCGTACGGGCAAGGCCGAGTACCCGGTCATCGGTCTCGACTTCGACCCCGGCTATTCCGGCGACGGTGTGAAGGTCTCGAAGATCAACCCCGACGGGCCGGCTGCGAAGGCCGGTGTCAAGGAGGGCGATGTGATCACCTCGATCGACGGTGTGGCCACCAAGGACCCAAAGACCTTCCTGGTGACGTTGCGTTCCAAGGAGATCGGCGACACCATCACGGTGGGATTCAAGACCGGCGAGGAGCAGAAGTCGGTGACGATGCGCACGGGAGCCGGCAGCTGAATCGCCACCCGGCGCCTGCGGTGCGCCGGACGTCGTAGGCTGTGCTTCGGCCTGTGCACGAGGGAAGGAGAGAACACCAGTGTTCGGTATCGACACCTGGGAGTTCGTCCTTCTCGTCTGCCTGGCCGCTTTTCTGATCGGCCCCGAGCGACTACCCGAATACGTGGCGAAGTTGCGCGGCTGGGTTAAGCAGGCACGCGAGTATGCCGAAGGCGCGAAGTCGCAGCTCAAGGACGAGATCGGCCCCGAGTACGCCGACATCAACTGGCGGCAGTACGACCCGCGTCAGTACGACCCTCGCAAGATCGTCCGGCAGGCGCTGTTCGACGAGGACGACGATGCTGGCGAGGTTCCCGGTGAGCACGACCCGGTGATGGACGACATGGGGTCCACCTGGGAACCCACGCGCTATGACCCCGACCGACCCACGCCGTACGACGTCGACGCGACCTGAGTGCCGAGCGTCAGCGGACGCTCGGGGTGAGGCCCAACGAACGTCCGGCCAGCCCGCGCGCACGCGTCCCGAGGCCCTTGGCGATCGCGCGCAGCGCGACTGCGGCGGGGGAGCCAGGACGGGAGAGGACGACCGGGGCGCCGGTGTCGGCACCCTCACGCAACGCGGTGTCGAGCGGGATCTGACCGAGCAGTTCGACGGACGCGCCGACCGAGCGCGACAGTGAGTCTGCGACGGCCCGGCCACCGCCGGATCCGAAGATCTCCTGGCGGGTGCCGTCGGGCAGTTCGAGCCAGGACATGTTCTCGATGACACCGGCGATGCGCTGCTTGGTCTGCAGCGCGATGGAACCGGCGCGCTCGGCGACCTCGGCGGCTGCCTGCTGCGGGGTGGTCACAACCAGGATCTCCGCGGTCGGGATCAGCTGCGCGACGGAGATGGCGATGTCACCGGTGCCGGGCGGAAGGTCCAGCAGCAGCACGTCCAGGTCGCCCCAGAACACGTCGCCGAGGAACTGCTGCAACGCCCGGTGCAACATGGGGCCGCGCCAGACGACCGGCTGGTTGCCGGGGACGAACATCCCGATCGAGATGACCTTCACGTCGTTGGCGATCGGCGGCAGGATCATGTCGTCGACCTGCGTCGGCTTCTGGTCGACGCCCAGCATGCGCGGCACCGAGAAGCCGTAGATGTCGGCGTCGACCACGCCGACCCGAAGGCCGTTCTGGGCCATCGCAGCAGCGAGGTTGGTGGTGACCGACGACTTGCCGACACCACCCTTTCCGGACGCGACCGCATACACCCGGGTGAGTGAACCGGGCTTGGCGAACAGGATCTCCTTCTCCGCAACTCCGCCGCGCAGCGACGCCTTGAGGTTTGCGCGCTGCTCGTCGTTCATCACGCCGAGACGCACCTCGACGCCGGTGACGCCCTCGACCCGCTGCACGGCAGCGGTGGTGTCGGAGGTGAGCTTGCTCTTCAGCGGGCAGCCGGAGATCGTCAGCAGGATCGTGACGCTGACGTGGCCGGAGTCGGAGATGTCGACGCTCTCCACCATGCCGAGGTCGGTGATGGGCTTTCGGATCTCGGGGTCCTCGACGGTCGCGAGTGCAGCGCGGACGGCATCGAGTGTGGGGGCGACAGACATGCTCTCCATGGTAGGCGCCTGAGCGCGATCACCCCAATGCGGCCGTGCCTGACTCACTCCGCTGCGGTTTGTCCTTCTTCTTGCGCGGCTTCTGCTCGGACTCCGTGGGCTGGCCGAGAATCCCGCGCTCCTCCATCTCCTCCAGCAGGTTGCGCAGCTCGCTTCGGACGAAGTCGCGAGTTGCGGTGTCGCGCAACGCAAGTCGCAGCGATGCGACTTCGCGGGTGAGGAACTCCGTGTCGGCTAGGTTGCGCTCATCGCGTCCACGGTCCTGTTCCAGAGCGACGCGGTCACGGTCGTCCTGTCGGTTCTGCGCGAGCAGGATCAGCGGAGCGGCGTACGACGCCTGCAACGACAGGATCAGCGTCAGCAGGGTGTAGTTCAATGCACGCGGGTCGAACTGCGCCGCCTCCGGCATGAAGGTGTTCCAGGCCAGCCAGAGGGCGACGAACACCGTCATGTAGAGCAGGAACGCCGGCGTTCCCATGAACCGCGCAAACCGCTCGGACAGCACCCCGAACCGTTCGGCATCGACGCCGGGCCGTGGCAAGAACCGTCGCCGCAGTTCGCGCGGCTGGTCCAGGCGTGAACTCGACGTCTCGCGCCGCACGGTCTGCTTGCGGTCGATCTTCTTGTCCGGGCGCTCGGCACGTTCGCTCATCGCAGACCACCTCCCGAACGGTTGACGGAGGAAGCGCTGCGGACGTCGTGCCGACCTTCGCGCCAGTCGTCCGGGAGGATGTGGTCGAGCACGTCGTCGACGCTGACCGCGCCCAACAGGTACCCGTTCTCATCGACCACGGGCAACACGACAAGGTCGTAGGTGGCCAGCGTGCGCGTCACTTCCTCGAGGTTGGCATCCACCGGGATCGCCTCGACCGTCTGGTCGACCGCCATCCCGACGGACGTGTTCGGCGGTTCCCGCAACAGTCGCTGGGCGTGCACCAGGCCGATAAAGCGTCCGGTCGGTGTCTCAAGCGGTGGGCGGCAGACGAAGACTGCTGAGGCGAGCGTCGGCGCCAGTTCCTCGCGGCGGATCATCGCCAACGCCTCGGCGATCGTGGCGTCCGGGCCCAGGATCACCGGCTCGGACGTCATCATGCCGCCGGCGGTGTTCTCCTCGTAGGTCATCAACCGGCGCAGCGGGGCGGCGTCGTCCGGGGCCATCAACTGCAGCAGGTGTTCGGCCTGCTCCGGCGGTAGGTCGGCGAGCAGGTCGGCCGCGTCGTCCGGTTCCATGGCCTCCAGGACGTCGGCGGCCCGTCCTCGTTCGAGGCCGCCGATGATCTCGATCTGATCCTCCTCGGGCAGCTCTTCAAGGATGTCGGCCAGTCGGCTGTCGTCGAGCGCAGCAGCGACCTCGGCCCGGCGCTTGGGGTTGAGGTCGTGGATGACCTCGGCGAGATCGGCCACGCGCAGGTCCTCGTAGGTCTCCAGCAGGCGCTCGGCACTCTGCGCCCCGGACTGACGGCGCAGGCCCTGCACCTGATCGAGGTCGACCAGCGAGGTCGTGCCGGGACGCCGGCGGATCAACCGGGACACGGCCCGGCTGGTGGACGACTGCGCCTGGCCGCTCTGCCGGACGAACACCTTGGTCAGGATCCAGTCGCGGCGCGCATTGCGCGCGATCGCGATGTCCTCGACGACCGCCTCGAAGCTGCCGTCCGGGTCATTCACGGTGACCCGGCGCTCGAACATCTCCGCGAGCACGAGCGTCTCGGTGGCGCGCTGCTCGAACCGGCGCATGTTGACCAGACCCGTGCTGATCAGGGCTGCGGGGTCGATGCTGGTCACGCGGGTCATCGGCAGGAACACGCGCTTCTTGCCCGGCACCTCGATGACCAGGCCGATGGCGCGGGGATTGCGACCGGTGAAACTCACCACGACGTCGCGAACCAGGCCGACGCGGTCGCCCAGGGGGTCGAGCACGGTCAGCCCGGCGATTCTCGACACGAAGATCCGGGTGCTCACAACAGGTCAGCCTATGTCCCCGAAGGAGATTCAGTGTCTGCGGCGTAGCCGTCCGAAGTGTCGTGGCCGCCAACGGTCGGTCGTGGCGGGCGTCTGCTCCGGCGGACGGGCACCGGAAGGCTCGGTCGCGCCGGGTTGCGGGACCGGGGCGTCGACATCGACGTCGATCGCCCAGACCGCACAGGAGGCCTTCCACCGGTCCAGCACCTGTTGACCCGGAGCGCCTTGGCGCGCGCCCATCAGAGCGGTGATCGCGGGCTCCCAGGCCGGCACGCCCGGACGCAGCCGGAACGCGCTCGCAGGCACCGGGCCGACCCGGGCGCGGGTGTCCTTGGTACGCAGGATGACCTCGATCTGCGCAGGCAGCACGGGCAGTTGCTGCTCGTCGGGGCCGCTCACGACGTACAACCGACTGCCGTCGACGGCGTGCCACACCGGCCACGGTCGACCCTCTACGACCAGCCAGCTGATTGCCGACCGGGGGAGCACCGCACCAACCTCGCTCATGGGCGCAGACTACTGACTCGCAGCCGAACCCGTCTTCGCGTCGTCGCGTAATTGCCGGCGCAGGATCTTGCCCGTGGTGGTCTTGGGCAGTTCGTCCATCAGATCGACGTGTCGCGGGTACTTGTAGGCGGCCATGCGTTCCTTGCAGAACTGCACCAGTTCCTCGGGGGTGGTCGACGAGCCGTCATTGAGCGACACGTACGCCTTCACCGACTCACCGCGGTACTCGTCGGGCACGCCGACGACCGCGACCTCCCGGACGTCCGGGTGGGTGTAGAGGACGTCCTCGACCTCGCGCGGCCAGACCTTGTAGCCGGACGCGTTGATCATGTCCTTCTTGCGATCGACGATGTAGAACCAGCCGTCCGTGTCCATGAATCCGACGTCACCGGTGCGCAGTTCGCCGCCCGGCAGGGACTCCGCGGTCGCCTCCGGCTTGTTCCAGTAGCCCGGGATGACCTGTGGACCACTGCTGCAGATCTCGCCGACCTCACCCGGCGCAAGCTCCTCGCCGTTCTCGCCGACAATGCGAACAACGGTGTCGTACACCGGGACTCCCACTGACAGTGCACCTGAATCCTCATCGACCGGAGCCCTTGATCCAGCCGGCACGCAGTGCGTCGGCGAGTTCGTCTCGGTCAGACCGTAGGCGTTGTGGATGTAGTGACCGGACAGCTTCTCGAACCGGTCGGTCACCGCCGGCGCGATCGGTGCGCCACCGGAGTAGATCAGCCGGAATGAGGAGAAGTCGTCCTTGCTGACGCCGGGTGTCGAGGACAGCGCGATGAAGACCGTGATGGATCCGATGGTGAACGTCGGGCGGTGTTCACGCAAGGCGTCGAGCACGACGTTCGGCTCGAAGCGGTAGGCCAGCACCAGTGGACAACGAGCCGCGATCGCCGCCCCCACGTGCCCGACGAGCCCGGTGATGTGGAACAGCGGTGCGATGCCGAGCACGCGATCCTCGCTGGTGAGCTTCATCCACCGCAGATAGGTGGAGGAGTTGAACGCCATGTTGGCGTGGGTGTTCATCGCACCCTTCGGTACACCGGTGGTGCCGGAGGTGTACGTCAGCACCGCGATGTCGTCCGGGGAAGGAGTGCGCGTCCTCGGCTCGCGCCCGGCGTACTCCTCGATGATTCGCGACAGCGCGGTCGTGCCCTCGGGGGCGTCGCCCCGGCGGACGTCGGCGAACAGGCGCTCGTCGTCGCGGCTCTGTTCATCGAGCGGGTTGACGCTGACCACGGTGCGGACGGACGTCTGCCCACTTTCGACCACGCCCGCGACGACCTGGTCGTACAGCTCGTCGTGGCACAGCACCGCCACGGCACCGGAGTCACCCAGCAGGTAGGTGAGTTCGCGAGCCTTGCTCATCGGGTTGATCGCGACGCCGCAGCCACCGGCCTTCCACGCGGCGACCAACCCGATGAGGAAAGCGGGATGATTCTGCAGGTAGAGAGCAAGCCGGTCACCCTCGGCAAAACCGCTCTCCTGCAGGAAGACTGCGAGCGTGTCGGATCGCTCGTCGATCTCCTTCCAGGACAATGCGCGGTCGAACCACAGGACGGCGGTGTCGTCCGGTGCGGCTTCCACGGCTTCACGCCACAGCGACAACATGTCAGGTCGGTCGGCGGTGATGCTGTGCGGCTGACCGTCCTCGTACCGCGCCAGCCAGGGGTGCTCGGCGTTGCTCATTCTGCGTCAGGTCCTCTCGTGCTCGCTGTTACTTGATCGCGAGCGGGTTGACCGGCGAACCGGTGGCGCGGTGCACCTTCAGGGGAGCGGCGGCGTACAGGAAGGTGTACTGCTTGTCCTGCGCGCTGGACTCCGCGAGCGTCTCCAGGTCGCAGATCTCGGTGAGCGTGACGCCGAGGTTGCGCATGAGCGCGTTGTGCAGCACGAGGGCGACGCCGTTGTTCGGGTCGTAGGTGACCTCGTTGGCGATCGTGTCGGTGACCAGGTTGGGGATCTCCATGTCCTGGAACCACTCGACGAGTTCGGGGCTGTAGACCAGGCCGGGCTCGTTGAAGCCCTCGTAGAACTTCTCACCCTCGTCGAAGAAGCGCTGGATGAAGTTGGTGCGGATCACGATGATGTCGTGCTTCTCGATCGTCGTGCCCTGGGCCTCGGCGCACTTGACGAGGTCTTCGTGGGTGAAGGTCTCACCCTTGTCCATCGCGTCCTTGCCGACGAACCGCGCCATGTCGAGCAGGATGCCGCGTCCGACGACACCGCGCTGCGCGATCGGCTCGACGCTGGCCTTGTCCATGCCGCCGACAGTGGTGCGGGCGTCGTAGCCGTTCCACAGCTTGCCGCCGTACCAGACGTGGCCGAGGGCGTCGTACTGCGTGGAGCCCTGCAGGAAGGCGTTGATCTTGTCGTCGGCGTAGTGCAGGCCGCCGGGGAACTGGGGTGCGTCGTCGCTGTCCCAGGTGGCCTCGTCCAGCAGCATCGTGCGCTCCGCAGGGGCGCGGCCTGGCCACACCGGGTCGCCCTTCGGGTCGTTGATCAAGCGCTGGAGGGTGTGCACCTCGCCCTTGGTGACCGACTTGATGCCACGCAACACCTCTTGATCGGTGAGGTAGTTCAGCGAACCGACCTCGTCGTCCGGGCCCCATTTGCCCCAGTTCGAGGGGGAGTCCTTGAGCAGTTCGTCGAGGCTGATGGCGTCTGACATGTGGCACCTCCGCAGTGAGAAGCGGGCCGAACGCCCGCTCGGTCGTATTTGACGTGTGTGGTCAGCGTCACAAGCCGACGACCGGATGTCAACAGGGATCCAGCCAGATTCTCACCAGGTAGACGGTCGTCCAATAACTCTTTCGCGGATCATCATGTTCATCTAGCCTGAACACATGTCGACGATCACCACGGGCGTGCGCGTGGGGCGATCGGTGCGCGCGCACCGGCAGCGACAGGGAATCTCGTTGCGCGACCTCGCCGCTCGGCTCGAGGTCAGCCCGGCGACACTCAGCGGTATCGAGAACGGCAACACCGCGCTCTCGGTGGACCGACTGTTCCACATCGCCGACGAACTCGACGTGTCCGCGCCGCGGCTGCTCGAGCCCGGCGATGTGGGCGACCTCCCGCGTCCGCCGGCGACAGCCCAGGGTCTTGCTTCGTGGCCCGACCTGCCGGACAGCGGCGCCGGTGACTGGCGCGCATTCCACGATCTCCCGCTCGACCCGGCACTGACCGGTGCGCTGATCGCGTTCTGCGAGAAGGGTTTTCACGGAGCGTCGATCCGCGACATCGCCGACTGTGCGGGGCTCAGCGTGGCCGGCCTCTATCACTATCACCGGTCCAAGCAGTCCATGTTGCCTGCGTTGCTCGACCTCACGATGGCCGACCTCTTCTGGCGCCTGGAGGCCGCCCGCGACGGGGACCCGGATGCCGACGAGCGACTGCATCGTACGGTCGAATGCCTCGCGCTCTACCATGCACGGCGTCCCCGCTTGGCTTTCCTCGGTGCGAGCGAGATGCGCAGTCTCGCGCCGTCCGACCGCAGCCGGATCACCCGGTACCGCAAGGACGTGCAGAGGATGCTGGATGACGACATCCGCGCCGCTCTGCGCGAGGACCCTGATGCCGACCGCCTCGTGGTGACACTCGGCAACTCGATCTCCACCATGTGCACCTCGATCGCACAGTGGATCCACCACGACGGTTCGATCAGCCCCGAACTGATCGCCGTCGACTATGCCGACGCCGCAGTCGCCATGGTCACCCAGAGACGTCAACCCGCAACCCGATCCCGAAAGGCCACACGATGAGCACCCTTCCCACGCCACAGTCCCCGGAGAGCGTCTTCACCTACGGTGCGCCGCAGCTGAAGTTCGGTCCCGGCGCGGCCGACGAGATCGGCTACGACCTCAGCCTGACCGGAGCCAAGCGCGTCCTGGTCGTGACCGACCCGGGCGTCGCCGAAGCCGGGGTCGCGCAGCGCGTCGCCGACCAGATGGGTCAGTTCGGCATCGAGGCCATCGTCTGGGACGGCACACATGTCGAGCCCACCGACGACTCGCTGCGTGAGGCCGTCGACTACGGCCGGTCGAACGGCCCATGGGACGCGTTCGTCGCCGTCGGGGGCGGCAGCAGCATCGACACCGCCAAGGCGATCAACCTGATGACGTCCAACGAGGGCGAACTGATGGACTACATCAACGCGCCCGTCGGTGGTGGCAAGGCGCCCCAGAACCCGCTCAAGCCGCTGGTCGCCGTCCCCACCACGACCGGTACGGGTTCGGAGAGCACGACCATCTGTGTGCTCGACGTGCTCTCGCTCAAGGTGAAGACCGGGATCAGTCACGCCCGGCTGCGTCCGACGATGGCCGTCATCGATCCGATGGTCACGCTCACCCAGCCGGCCGGGGTGACCGCCGCCGCCGGGATGGACATCCTGTGCCACGCCCTCGAGTCGTACACCGCGCGTCCGTACACCTCCTACGAGCACAAGCAACCGCACGAGCGGGTGCCCTACTGCGGGTCGAACCCAATCGCCGACATGTGGTCGGAGAAGGCACTGGCGCTGCTGGCCGGGTCCTTCCGCACGGCGGTCCACGACGGAGACAACCTGGAGGCACGTGCGGACATGGCGCTCGCCGCCACCTTCGCCGGCATGGGCTTCGGGAATGCCGGAGTGCACATCCCGCACGCGAACGCCTATCCGATCGCCGGCCGGGTCAAGGACTTCCACCCGAAGGACTACCCCTCTCACGAGCCGATGGTGCCGCACGGAATGTCGGTGTCGCTCACGGCTCCTGAGGCCTTCCGGTTCACATTCGATGCCGACCCCGAGCGGCACCTGAAAGCTGCCCGGCTGCTCGCGGCCGGTGCTGACAAGAACTACGACTCCGTCCCTGACGCCGAACTGCTACCGACCGTCCTCATCGACCTCATGCGTGACATCGACATCCCGAACGGGTGTGGCGCGGTCGGCTACGACAGCAGCGACATCTCCGACCTGGTAGAGGGGACGATGAAGCAGCAGCGTCTGCTCACCACCTCGCCCAAGCCGGTGACCGAGGAAGACATCGCAGGCATTTTCGAGCGGAGTCTGAACCTCTGGTGAGCTGGTGACGACCCGACCGCAGCCGCCCGCCGAATTCTCGGCGGGCGGCTGTCGTCCGGGGAAGGAATGTGTCGAAGGTCTCGTTGTTTCAAATTGGAAGTTTTCGATATCGAAATGTACGATAGAGAACATCAAGGCCACCGACGAGACCCAGGAGAGGAGGCCGGTGATGCTCGGTCAGATGCCGTTCACGCGCCACCAGCTGGCGATCGTCAAGGCTGCAGACGCATACCGCACGGAGAAGTCGCGTTCCAGCGCCCTGCGCGGATTGTTCAGCCGCTGATTCTTCGGGAAGCCGCTGCCAGCACAGCAGCCTCCTCGCACATGACTAAGGTCCTCAACCGAATTCGGTTGAGGACCTTCGTCGCGGGGCCGATCAGCCGCGCTGCACCCGGGCGATCCACTCCTCGACGTCGGAGCTGCTGCGTGGCATGTGATCGGACAGGGTGCGGTGCCCGTCCTGCGTCACCAGGACGTCGTCCTCGATTCGGACGCCGATGCCACGGAACTCCTGCGGCACGAGTTGGTCGTCCGCCTTGAAGTACAACCCCGGCTCGACGGTCAGGATCATGCCCGGCTTGAGTTCGGCGTCCATGTAATCCTCCTTGCGGGCCAGCGCGCAGTCATGGACGTCGATACCTAGGTGGTGGCTCGTGCCATGCACCATCCACCGACGGTGGTACTGGCCCTCTTCGGTGTCGAGCGTCTTCTCGACATCGACTCCCTCAGGCAACAGGCCCCACTCGAACAGGTGCTCGGCGATGACCCGGATCGCGGCCGCGTGCACATCGCTGAACTTGTTGCCCGGCTTCACCGCGGCGATGCCGGCCTCCTGGGCGGCGTGCACCGCGTCGTAGATCTTGCGCTGCACCTCGGAGAACGTGCCGTTGATCGGCAACGTCCGTGTGATGTCGGCGGTGTAGAGCGAGTCGACCTCGACGCCGGCGTCGAGCAGCAGCAGGTCGCCGTCCTTCACCTCGCCGGTGTTCTTGATCCAGTGCAGCGTGTTCGCGTGGTCACCGGAGGCGCAGATGGAGTCGTATCCGACGCCGTTGCCCTCGTGGCGGGCGACCAGTCCGAAGACGCCCTCCACCCAGCGCTCGCCGTGTCCGCTCTCCAACGCCTTCGGCAGATCGGCGATGACCGCCTCGAAACCACGCTCGGTGGCGTCCACCGCGTCCTGCATCTGCTCGATCTCCCAGTCGTCCTTGATCAGACGCATGGTGGAAAGAACGCGGGCCAGCTCGTCGTCGAGCGTCGTCTCCTGCTGCTCGACACCCGCTTCGCTGCGCACTTTGTCGACCAACGCGGTGATGTCGCGGTCGGCGTCGCGCACCACGGCGAGTTGGACGGCGCCGGCATCCTTGGCCAGCGCGTCGGGCAGCTCGTCGATGTGCCGAGCGGTCACACCCAGCTCGGCCTCGATGTCTTCCAACGTCGGGCGGGCGCCGACCCAGAACTCGCCGTAGCGCGAGTCGCCGAAGAACTCCTCGGTGTCGCGCCCGGCCAGCGGACGGAAGTACAGCACGGCCTCGTGGCCGGATTCGGTCGGCTCCAGCACCAGCACCGCATCGGGTTCGCGATCACTGCCCAGGCCGGTCAGGTGGGCGAACGCCGAGTGCGGCCGGAACTGATAATCGCAGTCGTTGCTGCGGACCTTCAGGCCGCCGGCAGGCACGACCAGTCGTCGACCGGCGAAATCGGCGCTGGCCGACGCGCGCCGGTCGGCCGCGAAATCGGCCACCCGTGCGCGGGCGGGCGCGCTGGTGTCCCGTTCGGCCCAACCGGACGCAACGAACTGGCGGAATGCCTTGGTGTACGGACGGCTTCGGTGCTCGGGTTTCTTCTGCTCTTCACTCACCCGACCATCGTCGCACGGCCACGGATCAGCTCGTCCAGGTCCAGGAGCCGAGGATCGCGTTCATCGCGCTGTCACCCGCAGCCTTCTCGCTCGTGGCGTTGGTCATCGTCGAGATGTAGACCGTGTTGCCCTTCTGGGTGAAGTACTGCGTCTGCGACATGTCCTTGCCGCTCACCGTGCGCTTGACGACGTAGCCCTTGGCATCGCCGCCGGCGATCTTTCGGTCGGCCACCGGGGTCACGGTGGCGTTCTGCTGACGCATCTGCGTGGCGCCGGCGTTGACGTAGGCATCGAGGTTCTGCCCCGGGGCCCCCGGGGTGCTGACGACGTTGAAGTTGCTGAAGACGCCACCGGTCGGCTTGTCGGCCTTGATCGCGAGGACGATCTGGGCGTTCGGCACGGTCGCCTTGGCCCAACCGGCCGGCTTGGTGACGTGGAACTCGTTCTTGCTGTCGGCCTCGGCGCCCGCCGGCAGCCCGCCGCCTGCGCTGCTCGATGCCGAGCTGGTCGGGCTCTCGCTGGGCGAGGAGGACTGCGGGCTGGAGCTCGAGGAGGTGCTGCTGGACGTCGAGGAGGAGGGCGACTCGGTCGACGTCGAACTCGTCGCAGAGGACGTGGTCGAGGAACTCGTCGAAGAATTGGTCGAGGAGTTGACCGTGACCGGCGCATCGGACGCACACGAAGTCAGCAGGACGGCAGTGGCAGCAGTGGCGAGGCAGGCAGTTAGGCGCATGCGGTAAGGCTAGACCGTGGTGCGGTCCTGCCGGGCGTCCAGGCTAGTGCGGGATACCTCTGAGCGCGCGAAATGTTCAGCATTCTCCGGATGCCACAGCAGTGCCGCTGCCGCCACCCCCACGAGAGCCACCGCCAGTGCGAGCACGGTCGCCACCGGCGACGGATAGCCGCGTGTCAGCAGACTCCAGGTGTGCAGCAGCGCGAACAGCGCGAGCACGGTCGCCGCGATGCGCGACCACCGACGTCCCCGTCGGTTCAGCCAGGCCATGATCAGCCAGACGACTGCTGCGACGCAGGCGGACACAGCCAGCACGGTGACCATCGTGCTCGTCGCCTCGTCCACCTCGATCGCCGTGAGCCGCTCCCGGGGGTGGGTGCGGCCACGTTCCTCGAGTCCGGCTCGAATATCGTCGCGCAGCGTCGATGCCACCAGGGCGCTGAGCGCGGAGAGGGTGGCACCGACCCACATGAGCAGCACGGCGCGCCGCAGCGGCCGGGGTGCGTCGTTCATCAGTTCCTCTTCGAGTCGAGCGTCATCCACGTGGGCAGCGAGCGGTCATCGCGCCACGACGTCTGACTTCGCACCGACAGTAGTCGTTCCTCCGCCCGGTGGATCGGCCTCAATGATTCCCTGCCCAGCCTGTCCGATTGTGCCTGCGGCGTAGCCTGCTGGGGTGCGCATCGACCTCCATACCCACTCCATCGAGTCCGACGGAACCCAGACTCCCGCCGACGTCATCCGGTCGGCGCAGGAAGCCGGTCTCGACGTCGTGGCGTTGACTGATCACGACACGACCTCCGGCTGGGAGTCAGCCCGGAGCGTCGCGCAGGACGTGGGGATCGGCTTCGTCCCCGGCATCGAGATCTCCTGCGAGATCGATCACCTGAGTCTGCATCTGCTCGGTTACCTCGTCGACCCGCAGCACAGCGGGCTGTTGGGCGAAATGGAGAAGGCGCGGATCTCCCGCGAGGGGCGCGCCATGGCGATGGTCGACCTGCTCGAACCCGACACCGGCCTCACCTGGCAACACGTGCAGGCGCAGGTCGCGCAGGGCGCCACGATCGGACGTCCGCACATCGCGGACGCGCTTGTGCAGATCGGTGCCGTGGCCGACCGGGCGGACGCCTTCGACCGGTTTCTGTTCTCCGGCAGCAAGTACCACGTCGGCCATTACGCGGTCGATCCGGTACGCGGGGTCGAACTGGTGCTGGCGGCGGGCGGGGTGCCGGTGCTCGCCCACCCGTTCGCCCACGTCACCGGACGGGTGGTCGCCGACGCCACGGTGGAGGCGATGATCGAAGCCGGGCTCGCAGGGATAGAGGTGGATCACCGTGACCAAGGGCCGGCGCAGCGGGCCCACGCGCTGGAGTACGCGACCCGTCATGGGCTGATCCGTACCGGCAGCAGTGACTATCACGGGGCCGGCAAGCCCAACCGTCTGGGTGAGAACACCACGGACCGCGCCGAGTTCGAGCGGTTGCTGGCTCTGGCGAGCGGACCGGCCGAGGCGTTCGTGCCATGAGTCGGTGGGTCCGTTCGGCGCCATCGGTTCAGTACCCGGAGTAGGTCTAGGACCTTCCGGGGCGACCCCCGCAGCGTTGCAGCCGCCCGGGTCGACCGCCTGAGCGGCTCGGGAAACACCGATAGCCAGCATCCCCCCTGCATGCTGGCTACCGCGTGGTGGTCCTTCGAGGCCGATGGAACATCGGACCCTTCCTCGAATCTCCGCCATGAACATCGTGCCGGGTTTCGTCAAGCGTCGCCATGAGACTTCGGCGTAGGTTCGCCGGCAAGGGTCCTAGGACCGTTTGCGCGGTTCGGGAGGGGACGTCGCGAGCAGGTCGGCCATTGCGAAAACGATCGCCGAGCGCTGGCCGACACCCAGCTTGCCGAGCACGCTGCCGACATGTGTCTTGACTGTCTTGAGGGAAATGCCGAGTTCCTGTGCGATCTGCGCGTTCGTCAGCCGCTCGGTGGCGATCATCGTCGCGATCTGGTGCTCGCGCGGAGTCAGATCGACCCGCACCGGTTGCTGATCGTCGTCCGCGCCGGCGGTCAACGGTTGGGTGAGCATCCATTCGGCCATGTCGACCTGGGTCTGCTCGAGCGTCATGCGTACGGCCGCGATGTCACGGAGCAACTTGTCGTCGCCGATTTCCTCGACGGCCCGAGCGATCTCGCCGGTCCGACGGTAGGCCGCCTCGAGTTGGTCGGTGATCTGGACGAAGCGTTCTCGTGGATCGCCCGACATCGCGCTGTTGAGTTCGGGATGCAAGGAGTACAGCGCCTCGGGTGCGGCTCCGACGTGGCGGTCGCGAGCCTGCGCAAGCATCAGTGCCTCCCCGAGCCAGAGCGCCGCGTGAACGACCTCGTCGTCGTACACGTCCGGCGTCAGGCTCTGGATCGACATCAGTCCGGCGATGTCACCGGTGTCAGGGTCCTTCAGCGGCACGATCACCGCGTCGGCGGAGATCTCGTCCGGGTCGCCGAACGGGATCGTCCGACTCAGCAGCGCACCGTCATCGGAGCGGAAGACGTACGGCCGCCCGCTGCTGCGGATCCAGTGGGACAGACCGCCCTTGCCGAACTTGGTCACGTCCGGCTGCAGGTGCCGGTCGTGGTCGTAGATGTACGGGATCACGACCGTGTCTTCACCGTGGAAGAAGCCCAGGTAGAAACTGTCGATCGGCGCGATGTTGTGCAGCGTCATTCTGCAGATCGAGTAACGGCGCCGGTTCGAGCCCGGTTCGGAGGTGCGCAGCCGGTGATCGGCGAGCCGCAGATGGCTCACGACCCGATCGGAGAACGGCCGCTGCATGCTCACGACGAAGTGCTGCCCGACGCGTCACCGTTTCCGCCGGCGTTCCCGCTGCGGGTCCGGCGACGGCGACGCGGCCGTGTAGCACCTTCGCCACTCGCAGACCCGCTGTCGTCCTTCGACCGCTTCGGTGCGGTCTCGGACGCACCGTCGCGTCCACCGTCGCGTCCACTGCCGCGTCCACCGGAGCGTCGCTCTCCGTCGCGGCCGCCACGTCCGTTGCCGCCGCTGCGGCCACGGCCGGCACCGGAGGCACGGCCGGACCCGCGAGCACGGTTGCCGGCCGATGCACCGACCTCGCCGAGGTCCTCGAGTTCCTCCGCATCGAGGCCGGCACGGGTACGCGCCGAGCGCGGCAGCTTCCCGGTGACCGAGGGGTCGATGTCGAGGTCGGTGAACAGGTTGTCGGAGGAGGAGTAGGTCTCCACCGGCTCCGGGATGCCGAGGTCGAGGGCCTTGTTGATCATCGTCCAGCGGTGCAGGTCGTCCCAGTCGACGAACGTGACTGCGGTGCCGGTCTGGCCCGCGCGTCCGGTGCGTCCGATGCGGTGGACGTAGGTCTTCTCGTCCTCGGGGCACTGGTAGTTGACGACATGGGTGACGTTGTCGACGTCGATTCCTCGCGCTGCGACATCGGTCGCGACCAGCGTGTCGATCTTGCCGGAGCGGAACGCACGCAGCGCCTGCTCACGAGCACCCTGGCCGAGGTCACCGTGGATCGCGGCCGCGGCGAACCCGCGCTCGGCGAGATCGTCCGACACCTTGGCGGCGGTGCGCTTGGTGCGGGTGAAGATGATGGTGAGGCCGCGGCCCTTGGCCTGCAGGATACGGGCCAGCATCTCGACCTTGTCCATCGCGTGGGCGCGATAGACGAACTGGGTCGTCGCCTTGACCGTGTGGGCGTTGCCGCCGTCCTCGGTCATCGCGCGGATGTGGGTCGGCTGGGTCATGTATCGGCGCGCGAGTGCGACGACGGCGCCGGGCATGGTGGCCGAGAACAGCATCGTCTGGCGTGAGGCCGGAGTCATAGCCAGGATCTTCTCGACGTCCGGCAGGAAGCCCAGGTCGAGCATCTCGTCGGCCTCGTCGAGGACGGTCACCTTCACATTGCGCAGGTCGAGGTCACCGCGCTGACTGAGGTCGATCAGACGGCCGGGCGTGCCGACGACGACCTCGGTGCCGCGCTTCAGAGCGGCGATCTGCGGTTCGTACGCGCGTCCGCCGTAGACCGCCTCGACGCGCACCGAACGGCGCGTGGACGCGGTCTTGAGGTCGTTCGTGACCTGGACGGCCAACTCGCGGGTCGGCACGACGACCAGGGCCTGCGGTGCACCCGGCACGGTGAGGGTGTCGAATCCGTCCTCGTCCGGGCCGGTGACCCGATGCAGCAGCGGCACGCCGAAGCCGAGGGTCTTGCCGGTGCCGGTCTTGGCCTGGCCGATGATGTCGTGGCCGCCCAGTGCGACCGGCAGGGTCATCGACTGGATCGGGAACGGAGCCAGGATGCCGGCGTCGGCCAGCGAGGCGACGATGCCGGGACGGACGTCGAAGTCGGCGAACGTCTGCTCGACGACAGGTGCCGGCGCAGCGTCGGAGGCATCGAGGGTGACGATGTCGGCCTCGGCGATCGTGGGCTCGGCGTCGGGCTCAGTGGTGGTTTCAGTGGTGGGTTCGGTGTTGATGTCGGTCATGGGTGTGGTCGATTCCTTCGATCGGGCGTCTACGCCGTGCGGACGCGGGTGCGGCACAGGCGTGACTTGAGGGGAGCCGATCGGGAGTCTTCGCGGGCGGCCTCGGGGCCGCCGATGGTTCGATGCGTGTCATGTGTGCCGACCGGGCACCGTTGTTGACAAGGCAATCGTAGCCGCAGGTGGATAGCATCACGGCCATGGCCGATGACCTGACCCCTTCCGAAACCGTCGAACGCCCCGCGAGGAGCGCGCAGGACCTCGACGACCCGACCTTCCGCGCCGGCGTCGTTTCGCTGCTGGGCATGCTCGCGTACGGCGAACTCGTCAGCTTCTTCACCGTGGTCGCCGACGCCGATCGCGCACCCTCGACCGTGAAGAAGGTGCGGCTGACCGAGGTCGCCATCCGCGAGTTCGAGCACCACAAGCTGCTCGCCGCCCGCCTGGAGGAGTTGGGTGCCAAGCCGCATGAGGCGATGGCGCGGTTCCGCCCGGCGCTGGACGAATGGCACCGCCGCTGCCAGCCCACCGACTGGTATGAGGGCCTGATGAAGGTTTACGCCGGTTCGTCGATCGCGTCGGACTTCTACGCCGAGTGCGGGCGTTTCGTCGATCCGCAGACCCGCGCCCTCGTCGAGCAGGTGCTGGACGACGCCGATCACTACGCTTACGCCAAGCAGGAACTCGAAGCAGCGATCGTCCGCGACCCGAAGCTGGCCGCACGGATGGCCTTGTGGGGCAGGCGAATCGTGGGGGAGGCACTGTCGCAGGCGCAGCGCGCGGCCGCCGACAATGACGAACTCACCGCACTGCTCGTCGACGACGGTTCAGGGCGCGGTCTCGACCTCGCCGAGGTGATGCACCTGTTCACCCGCATCACCGAGGCCCACACCGAGCGGATGGCAGCTCTGGGGCTGTCTGCCTGAACCGAACGGAAACGAACGAGCCCGCCACCCCGAACGGATGGCGGGCTCGCTCGTTTTACGCGAGGTGTTGCTCAGACGCGGCTGTTGCGCGAGGTGATCGCGGTGTAGCCGAAGACCAAAGCCGCACCGATGATGACGCTGATGAAGAACTGGATCCAATCGAAGCCCTTGGTGTCACCGACGCCGAGCTGACGGGCCAGGAAGCCACCGATGAGGGCGCCGAGAATACCGAGAACGATGGTGATGGCGATGCTGATGTTCTGCTTACCGGGCACCACCAGACGGGCGAGTGCGCCGATGACGATACCGGCGATGATCCAGGAAATGATGCTCGAGAGCATTGATACTCCTTGGGGTGAATCTGGCCTTCAGGGGCCGTTTCCCGAACACCGGGGTTGTGGTTCGGGTCCTGCTGTGTTGCAAGCAGATTCGGCACCCATTTGGCGCTTCCTCCACCTACCTGTCCACGAAGCTACTCCGCAGACGCCGGCAGTGGTGGGATGAGGTCAACCCCAAGTTGGTAACGAAACGGACACGACCCCCGCCCTTCGGGTGGGATCGTGTCCGTTCGCACGTAGTGGTCGAGCAGTGCTGCCCGTGGCTCAGCTGCCGAAGCCGACGCGGCGCTCCTGCTCCGAGCCGATGTCGACATAACCGAGCGCCTCGGCCGGCACCACGACGGTGTGGCCCTTCTCGTCGGTGAGCGTGATCGCGGTGCCCGCGCTCAGCGCGTTGGTGATCAGCTCGCGTACCTGGTCGGCGGAGTCGGTGGACTCGATGACGATCTCGCGCGCGATGTTGCGCACTCCGATGCGGATTTCCATGGCTCTCCTGAAGTCTGTTCGGACCGGTTCTGCTCCGAGCCTATGTCGGCTCTCGGCGAGAGGTCAGTCCTGGTCGGCGGTCTTGGGGAACCCGGCGATGCCGCGCCAGCCGAGAACCGTGACGAGACGCTCGGCCTCCTGTCGCGGCATGCGGGGTTCCTGCGACACCCAGAACCGCGCGACGACCTGCGCCATTCCTACCAGGGCCACGCCCAGCACCATCGCCTGCTCGGGCGGCAGGCCGGTGTCCTCGGCGATGACCTCGGACACTGCGGTCGCACTGAGCGTGCCCATCCGCTCGACCCGGGCGGCGACGACCGGCTCGTTGATCAGGTCGGACTCGAACACCATCCGGAAGGCGGCGTCCTTGCGCTCGACGAACTGGAAGAACGCGCTGATCGCCGCAGCCACCCGGTCGCTGTTGTCCTCGGTGGAGGTGAGGGCGGCATTCACCAGCTCGGGCACCTCACGCGTGTGGTGCTCCAGGAGGGCGAGGTAGAGGTCGAGCTTGCCCGGAAAGTGCTGGTAGAGCACCGGTTTGCTGACATTGGCGCGCTCGGCGATCTCGTCCATCGCCGCGCCGTGGTAGCCCGCCTCGACGAAGACCGACTGGGCGGCCTCCATGAGCTGGGCCCGCCGAGCCGAACGAGGCAGCCGACCACCGCGCGCAGTCGTGTCAGACGAGTCGCCCACGATCATTACCTCCAAGTTCTACTCGCCGGTCAGTTCGTCATCTTATGCACAGATCTAGGCTGGACGGCATGGATGGTGAAGCATCGGAACAGGGCAGATCACAGGTGGTGAATCCGGTCGGCGTTCTCGATGACGACCAGGTGCGCCGATACGCGCGCCATCTGTCCCTGCCGTCCGTCGGCCCGGCCGGTCAGCGCCGTCTGCTGGACGCCCGAGTGCTCGTCATCGGAGCAGGTGGTCTGGGCGCGCCGGTGCTGCAGTACCTCGCGGCTGCCGGCGTCGGAACGATCACCGTGGTCGACGACGACGAGGTCGATCTCAGCAACCTGCAGCGTCAGGTGATCCATCGCACCGGCGATGTGGGGGCGGCGAAGGTCGACTCGGCCGCACGAGCCGTCGGCGAGTTGAACCCGGACGTCCGGATCGTCGCCGTCCGTGAGCGACTCGACGCCGCCAATGTCGTCGATCTGTGCAGCGATCACGACGTGGTCGTCGACGCGACCGACAACTTCGGCACCCGCTTCCTTCTCAACGATGCCTGTGTGCTGCTCGGTCTGCCGCTGGTGTGGGCGGCGATCAACCAGTTCGACGGCCAGCTCACGGTGTGGTCTGCGGGGGAGGGGCCGTGTCTACGGTGCCTGTTCCCGGTGATGCCCGACCCGGCGGCTGCCCCTTCGTGTGCTGCGGCCGGTGTGCTCGGAGTTCTGCCGGGTCTGCTCGGAGCAGCCCAGGCGTCCGAGGCACTCAAGCTCGTGCTCGGTCTGGGCGCCCCGCTGGTGGGTCGGATCGCGGTGTTCGACGCGCTCGCGTTCGAGTGGTCGCAGATCCCTGTCGCCGCCGACCCGTCATGCCTGGTCTGCGGCCCGGACGCGGTGCCGATCGACATCCGTGACGAGGATCCCGCGTCGTCGACCGACCGGGTCGAGGTCGTGCCCATGGTCGATGCGGTCGAAGCCGGGCGGCTGCTCGCCTCGGGCGCGGTGCGGCTGGTCGACGTGCGTTCGGCGCAGGAGTGGGCGCAGGCGTCCGTTGCCGGTTCGCAGTGGTTGCCACTGGACGACATCCGGCAGGGCGCCGCCCCCGAGGCCGATGGGCTGCCACTGGTCGTGATGTGCCGCTCCGGCGTCCGGTCCGCCGAAGCAACACGTCTGCTGCTGGAGCGCGGCATCGACGCGCGCTCCCTCGACGGCGGGATCCTGGCCTGGGCCGCCGCCGTCGATCCGGCCCTCGACCCCGCCTGAGCGCGTCCTGGGGCGGGCCCCGTCCGGCCCACGCCCGAGGTTGTCGGTGGCGGCTGGTGTGATGGCTGGCATGGTCGAACTGGTCCGTTGCGCACCCGACGCAGTGCAGGCTCCCGTTCTCGACGCCGCCCAGGGTGCTGCGGTGTCGAGTCCCGCGGCGACCCGTCTGGTGCTGGGCGCGCCGGGCACCGGCAAGAGCCTGCTCGCGGTCGAAGCAGTCGTCGACGCCGTCGATGCAGGAGTGCCTTCTGACTCCTGCGTGATCCTGTCGCCGACCCGCGTTCGTGCCGGCGCGCTGCGGGAGCGAGCATCAGCACGTCTGGCGAGCACCTCCAGCGCACCGATGGCGCGCACTCCCCAGGCGCTGGGTTTCGGCATCCTGCGCCGGATTGCTGCAGTGGAGGGGCGGGAGGCGCCCCGTCTGTTGACCGGCCCCGAACAGGACGTGATTCTGCGTGACCTGCTCGCCGGGCACGCGTCCGGTGAGGTGCCCGGCCCGCGTTGGCCCGACTTCGTGCACGAGGCGCTGGCGACCCGAGGGTTCCGGCACGAGCTACGAGACCTGCTCATGCGTGCGGTCGAGTGGGGTGTCGATGCCGACCACCTGCGTCTGCTCGGTGAGGAGCACGAACGGCAGGAGTGGATCGCTGCCGCACACGTGCTCGACGAGTACGACCAGGTCACGGCTCTGTCCCGGCCGGGAGCCTACGACCCTGCCTGGATCATGGGCGGTGCGGCCGACCTGCTGGAGGCCATGCCCGACCAACTCGAGCAACTGCACCGGGAGTTCGCGTTGATCGTCGTCGACGACGCACAGGAACTCACTCGAGCCGCAGCACGACTGGTGTCGCTGCTCGCCGGACCGACGACCCGGTTGATGCTGATCGGCGATCCCGATGTCGCGGTGCAGACCTTCCGCGGCGCCGACCCGCGGCTGTTCCTCGATCTCGCCGAGCGCGCCGGCTCACCGGCCCGGTTCGAACTCGGCACCGCTCATCGTTCGCCGCGCACCATCCGCGAAGCAGCCGCGCGGGTGACCGCACGCATCGGCTCGGTGGCCGGCGGCGAGCACCGGAGCCCGTCCGCCGCCGCACGTGAAGGGTCGGTCGAGGTGGCGATGCTGCGTGCGGTGAGTCAGGAATCGGCTCATATCGCAGCCGAACTGCGCCGTGCGCACCTCGAGGGCTCCGTGCCGTGGTCGCAGATGGCCGTGATCACGCGGGGGCAGGCCCGCATCTCCGCGCTGCGTCGGGTGCTGCAGAGTGCAGGTGTGCCGGTGGCGATGCCGCCGACGGTCATCGCGCTGCGCGACGAACCGGCAGTCCGACCGCTGCTCACCTTGTTCGAAGTCGTGGCCGACCTCGCCGCGGGTCGGGTGCCCGCCTGGACCCCCGACGACATCATCGATGTGCTGAGTTCTCCTCTGGCACATATGGATTCGTTGTCCATCCGGCGTCTTCGTCGTGCCCTCCGCTCGGCAGAGTTGGCCGACGGAGGCAGTCGCTCCAGCGACGAATTGTTGGTCGAGACGGTGCACCGACCCGAGTTTCTCGGCGATGTCGGCCCGGACGCGGTCGGCCTCTTGCGCATCTCCGCCGTCCTTGCGGCGGGCACGGCCGCGTGGCAGGCGGCGGACGCGTCCGCGGAGACCGTCCTGTGGGAGATGTGGATCGCCGCCGGCGTCGCCGGTCCGTGGTCACGCGCGGCGCTCGCCGGTGGCACCTCGGGCGCCCGTGCCGACCACGACCTCGACGCCATCGTCGGCCTCTTCGGGGCGGCGGCGTCCTACGTCGACCGGCTGCCCGGTGCGTCACCGGCCGGTTTCCTCGACCACATCCGTGACCAGGAGGTCGCCGGTGACCGGCTGACCTCCTCGGCCCCGGCGCAGGACGCGGTGGATCTGCTGACCACTCAGGCGGCCGCCGGCCAGGAGTGGCAGTTCGTGGTGCTCGCCGGAGTGCAGGAAGGGGTGTGGCCCGACTTGCGGCTGCGCGGTTCGCTGCTCGGATCCGAAGCGTTGGTCGATGCGCTCACCGGACGCCCTGCCGATCTGCGCTCGCAGGCCGCGGCGGTGCGTTACGACGAGACCCGGCAGTTCCTCGTCGCGTTGACGCGCGCCTCAGAGCGGGTCCTGATCACCGCGGTTCGATCGGATGAGGAGCAGCCGAGCGTCTATCTCGACATCGTCGACCCGATCGACGATCCGGACGGCAGGAAGCACACCGATGTCGGACGCGGGTTGAACCTGCGGTCGATGGTCGCCGAGCTTCGCCGTGAACTCGTCGTTCCCGAGTCCGGTCCGCAGGGGGAACTCACCCCGGTCGAGGCGGCTCGGCTGCTCGCCGAACTCGCGCACCGCGACGTCGCCGGCGCCGACCTCGATCAGTGGTGGGCCTTTCACGAACTCACGTCGACCGATCCGGTGCGGCGGGTGGATCAGCCGGTGCGGGTCTCACCCTCGAAGGTGGCCGACTTCGGCACCTGTGGGCTGCGCTGGTTTCTCACCTCCCGTGGTGGCGACGGTCCTGACCAGGGTGCGGCGAACATCGGGATCCTGGTGCACGAGATCGCGGCCGAGTACGCCGACACCGATCCCGATCGCATGCAGCAGGCGTTACGGGACCGCTGGGGCCGTTTGGGTCTCGGCGAGTCGTGGATCAGTCGGCAGCAGTTCCGGCTGGCCTCGCTGATGCTCGCGCGGATGCACCGTTACGTCGACGAGGCGGCCGCCGGCGGGTGGACCCCGATCGGCGTCGAACAGGACTTCCAGGTCAGCGCCGGACGCGTCCGCCTGGCCGGACAGGTCGACCGAATCGAGCGGCACGAGACCGAGGGCATCCGGGTCATCGACCTCAAGACCGGAGGGTCCGCACCGTCCGGTAAGGAAGTCGCCGAACACCCGCAACTCGGCGCCTACCAGTGGGCCGTCGAGCACGGTGCCTTCGGAGCCGACGAGACCTCCGCCGGGGCGGCATTGCTGCAGGTGGGCAAGGGCTCGGGCAAGGGCGTCAAGGAGGACTACAACCTGCAGCAGCAGGTGCCGCTGTCGTCCACCGAAGATCCGGAATGGGCCGACCGGCTGCTGCACGCCACCGCCGAGGGAATGGGTGCCGCCGAGTTCACCGCGACTCCTGGCAAGCAATGCAGCACCTGCTCGGTGCGGGCGGCCTGCCCGGTACTTCAGGAAGGGGAGTCGAGCTGATGAGCAGCACGGCTGTCATGCACAGCAGCCTCGAGATTGCGCGCCGGCTCGGCATGTTCCCGCCGACCGACGAGCAGCGAGCCATCATCGAGGCCGACCCGGACGCCCCGATGCTGGTGGTCGCAGGTGCGGGTTCGGGCAAGACCGAGACGATGTCGAACCGGGTGGTGTGGCTGGTCGCCAACGGCTTCGTCCAGCCCGATCAGGTGCTCGGGCTCACCTTCACCCGCAAGGCAGCAGGCCAATTGGCCGAACGCGTCGCTCATCAATTGCGCGCGCTGCGTGCCGCAGGCCTCTGGGTGCCGCAGCAGGACGCCGACGGAACGCTCGGGCTGTCCGACAGCCCGACCGTGCTCACCTACCACTCCTACGCCGGCCGACTCGTGCGTGAGCAAGGCCTGCGCCTCGGCGTCGAGCCCGACTCCCGAATGCTCACCGAGGCAGCGGCCTGGCAGTACGCCGCCGAGGTCGTGCATGGCTACGACGGGCCGATGGACGATGTCGACAAGGTCGAATCCACTGTCACCGCAGCCGTGGTCGCGTTGTCGGGTGAGATGTCCGAGCACCTGCTGACGCCGCAGGACCTGCGGCTGGAGATCGAGGCAATCCTGTACGGGTTGGAGGATCTGCAGGAGGCCGGGCGGCTGAAGAAGGCGTCCAACCCCGACTACCGCGACCTCGTGGCTGCGATGCGAGCGCGACTGGCGGTTCTGCCGCTCGTGGAGCGGTACCAGCAACTCAAGCAGGCGAGGTCAGCACTCGACTTCGCCGACCAGATGGGTCTCGCGGCCAACCTGGCGTCGCGATTCGGCGGGGTCGGTCAGTTGGAGCGGCGCCGGTTCAAGGCGGTGTTGCTGGATGAGTTCCAGGACACCAGCGAGGCACAGTTGCAGCTGTTGAAGAATCTCTTCGTGGCCGAGGGCGAGCCGGTGCGGGTCACCGCCGTCGGCGACCCGCACCAGTCGATCTACGGCTGGCGCGGGGCCAGTGCCACGACGCTCGGCTCATTCCCCGCACACTTCGCCGACGCCTGCGGTGACGCCGCCGTCCGACCGCTGTCGCGCAGCTGGCGCAACGACCGGGCGATCCTGGCCGCGGCCAACGTGGTGGCCGCCCCGCTGCGGCAGGGAAGCCCGGTGGCCGTGCCCGCCCTGCAGGCAGCCGAGACCGCGGGAGAAGGGGCAGTGTTCGCTGCCCGTCTGGAGACGATCGAGCAGGAAGCCGATCACGTCGCTGCGTGGCTCGCGCAGCGGTGGCAACCCGACCAGAACGGCGATCACCCGACGGCCGCTGTCCTGTGCCGCAAACGCTCGCTGTTCCCGTTGATGATCGACGCGCTCGATCGCGCTGACCTGCCGGTCGAAGTCGTCGGCGTCGGCGGTCTGCTGATGACGCCCGAGGTCGCCGATCTGGTGAGCCTGCTCTGGGTGGTCCAGGACCCGACCCGGGGCGACCGGTTGATCCGGTTGCTCACCGGCCCGCTGGTGCGGCTCGGTGCGGCCGACCTCGATGTCCTCGCCGCTTGGTCGCGGCGCATCGAACAGGACGGCAGACCACAGGTTCCGCGCACCGAACAGGACCGTGAGCCCGACACCCGCGATCGGCCGTCCCTGGTCGAAGCCTTGGATCATCTGCCGCCGGTCGACTGGGCCGGGCCGGCCGGAAATCCGATGAGTTCTGTTGCTCGAGAGCGACTTTCCGGTTTGTCGCTGGCGATCCGCAGCCTGCGCCGTCTGACCGGTCTCCCGCTTGCCGAACTCACCGGCGAGGCCGAACGCGCACTCGGTCTCGACATCGAGGTCATGTCGCGGCCCGGAGTGACCCCGCAGACGGCGCGGGTGCACCTCGACGCGTTCGCCGACGTCGCGATGAACTTCACCGCCAGTGCCGACCGCCCGACGCTCGGCGGCTTCCTGTCCTGGCTGGATGCAGCCGAGGACGAAGAACGCGGCCTCGACAAGGCCGAGATCGAGTCCAACAGTGCGGCGATTCAGGTGCTCACCATCCACGCGGCCAAGGGTTTGGAGTGGGATCACGTCGCGATTCCGGGGATGACCGAGACCGTCTTCCCCAACCACCGCCGCTCGGCCACCTACAACACCGACCTGCAGGGATGGAGTGTCGGCGCCAAGACCGACCCGAACGACCGCAGCACCTGGGTGCTGGAGGAGAAGGGCTGGACAGTCGGCCTCGATGGTGTGCCCTATGACCTGCGGGGCGACAGCGACGGGCTGCCGTCGCTTCCCATCGGTGAACTCGCCGACCTCGTCGAACTGCGCGATGAGTACAAGAAGTTTCGCGAGGCGAACGGCGAGCACGGCCTCGCGGAGGAGCGGCGGCTGGCGTACGTCGCGCTCACCAGGGCGAAGCACTCGATGCTGATGACCTCGTCCGTGTGGTTCTCGGGGAGCAAATGCCGCCTGCCCTCCCGCTTCCTGTGCGATGTCATCGACGCCGGACACGTTGTTTTCGAACCGAATTCACCCGATCCAGACCCGGACGCGACGAATCCCCGGCTGGTCGACGGGCTGTCCATGGTGTGGCCCGACGACCCGCTGGCCCGGCGTCGCAGCGCGCTGCTCGAAGGCCGCGAACACGTGCTGAACGCATTGCAGGAGATCACACCGGCGGCCGGCCCCGATCCCCTCGGCGCTCTGGAGGTCGACGGTCCGTTCTCCGATGCCGAACGTCGTCGGCGACGCGAACTACGCACCCTGCTGCACGAACGCGCGGTCGGCACCGGGGTGCGGGTGCCGACCGTCCAGTTGCCCGGTCATTTGTCCGCCTCGTCGGTGGTGGCGTTGGCGAGCGACCCGGAGAAGTTCGCGCTCGACCTGCGCCGGCCGATGCCTTCCCCGCCCGCGTACGCAGCGCGCCGAGGTACCCGCTTCCACGCCTGGGTGGAGGAGCACTACTCGAAGGCGGCCCTCGTCGACATCGACGAACTGCCCGGGTTCGCCGATCTGGACGCCGACGTCGACGCCGACCTGGAGACGATGAAGGCCAACTTCCTCGCCTCCGAATGGGCCGGACGTGCCCCGATCGCCATCGAGGTGCCGATCGAGACCTGGGTCGCCGGGGTGTCGGTGCGCGGTCGGATCGACGCGGTCTTCGAGGACGCCGATGGCTATCTGATCATCGACTGGAAGACCGGTCGTCCGCCGTCGGGCCTCAGCGGTTCGGCACGTGTCCTGCAGTTGGCGGCCTACCGGCTGGCGTATGCACGACTACGCGGCATCGAGCCGGAGCGGGTGAAGGCCGCGTTCTACTACGCCGCGACGGGTGAGACGGTACGCCCGGAACTGCCCGGCGACGACGCGATCGACCGGCTGATCACCGCTATCCCGCTGCAGGAGTAGCGGATTCAGTTCTTCGGGTCGCGCTTGATCTGCATTTCGACGGTGTCGTCGTCGCGCAGGTGCTGTTCGTCCTCGGCCGAAGTGTCCGTTGTACGGGCGTCCGTGGTGACGGCGTCGGTGGCCGCGAAGTCGTCGTCACGAACATCCGGCTCGGGCGACGCACTGTCGACGTCGACGCTGTCCTCGCCGGCGAGTTCGTCCAACTGGTCGGCGGTGACCGCTCTGGACCTGCGCGGGGGTGCCGGCATCAGGCTTTCGTCACCGGAGGTCTGTTCGTTGAGCCGGCGAAGAGCGGCAGCCCGGCGGTCGATGAGCGCGTCGTCGTCGGCGGCGACGGCGTCCAGCAGCACCGTGATGCGTTGCAGTTCGGCGCTGAGCCGGATGCGTCGCTCCAGGTGCTTGTCCGGTGCCTCCGTGCGCACCGCGGAGTAGGACTCGAGCACGGTGTCGAAGGCCTCCGACGGCGCCAGCACCCATAGGGCCGCGAAATCGTCGGCCGGGTCGCAGACCGCGGCGTTCTCCCAGGACGCGATCGCGCAGACCTTGTCCGACCCCCAGAAGACGTCATGACCTTCGAGCGGTCCGTGCGTGACACAGGTCGGGAAGCGCCAGAGCGAGACTTCCTCCAGGGCCCGTTCCCAGCGGGCCAGCAGGGCCGAGGGCACGAGTCCGGTACCGGCGGCGCGGTCGAGGATCGCCAACCTGCGCGAGCGGTAGCCGTCGCAGTCGTAGCTGGGCACCCCGACTTCATCGGCAACTCGAGGGTCGACGTCGTGCAGGGCGGCCAGGGCGCGTCCGACCTCGATCGCCTCCCGGCTGCCGCCGGTCAGGCCGCGCCACACCATCGGGTCGCCAGGAAGCTGCGGGGCCACCGTGACCAGATTGCGATCGGCCAGCGTCATCCGTCCCTCGGCCACGGGCACCGCGAAGGGCACCCGCTTGGCGAGCAGGCGGGTGAAACTGCCGGCCTGCTCGGCGGCAGCCGCAGCCGCCGCGTTGCGCGAGACGCGAACGGTCCAGGGCTGCCCGTCGGACGACTCGACCCGGGCCTGCTGGTACTTGTCGGTCACGCGGGTCGGCAGCGCGACCACGGAGCGGGGCTGCACGCGGGGGAGGGCTGCATCGGCGAGGGCGGCCAGAACGTAGGGACTGCGAAGCACGGCCTCACGGTACGCGGACACGGTCGCCTAGCCTGGGAGCCGTGGCCGATTCGTCCCCAACTCATCGCGATTCAGATCTCGTTCCGACCCCCGGCGGGGATGACCGGCACGCGCATCTGATGCTGTCGCGCAGCATCCTCGACCGTGACTCCTTGCGCCGGGAGGATCCATCGCTGCTGCAGAGCCTGTTGTCGTCGCCCCGGACCCGGGTACTGCACCTGCGTGGTGAGCGAATGCCGGTCACCACCCAGGGCGATGTGGTGCGGTTGCTGCTGCGGGCTCCGCAGCCGGCCGACAGCGACCTTCCGGCTGCGTACCTCGGCCGACAGGAGGGAGCCGACTTCGTCGCCGTGTTCGACGTCCCGGAGCGAAAGGTGCCCGGCGATGCCGGTACCACTGATCCGGACGACCTCGCCCGTCAGAGCGAGCGCACGCACCGCAGCCTGCGATCGCTGGCACCGGGGTTGCCCGTCGCCGATCTCGGCTTGGCAACAACGTCGGTCGCCATGGCGAACTGGGTTGCCACCCAACGGTTCTGCGCCCGTTGTGGACGCCCCGTCGCACTGACCAAAGCGGGCTGGGTCATGACCTGCGATGAGGGGCATCATCATTTCCCGCGCACGGATGCCGCGGTCATCATGTCGGTGGTCGATCCGGACGACCGGCTGTTGCTGGCCCAGGGCACCCGGTTCGTGCTTCCCACGGGCATGTCGGTGCTCGCTGGTTTCCTGGAGCCAGGTGAGTCGATGGAGGCCGCCGTGGCTCGGGAGGTGATGGAGGAAGTGGGTTTGCCGATCGTGGAGGCCGAGTACGTCGGCAACCAGCCGTGGCCCATGCCGGCCTCGTTGATGATCGGTTACGCCGCACGCACGGACGAGACGCGGTTGCGCCTTGATCCGGTGGAGATCCGCACTGCCCGCTGGTTCACACGGGCCCAGTTGGAGGACGCGTTGGCCGGCGGCGAACTCACGGTCCCGCCGCGCCTGTCGATCGCTCGCCACCTCATCGAGCGCTGGTACGGCGCGGCCTTGCCGGCGCAGCCCGGAGACGTCTCGTGACGCCCGACGAGGTACTGCACGGCCTCGACCCCGAGCAACGGATCGTCGCCTCGAACCCGCTCGGTCCGATGTGCGTTCTCGCCGGCGCCGGCACCGGTAAAACCCGCGCCATCACCCACCGGATCGCCTACGGCGTCCACTGCGGTGCCTACCAACCGCAACGCGTTCTGGCCGTGACCTTCACCGCCAGAGCGGCGGGAGAGATGCGCACGCGTTTGCGCGGACTGGGGCTCGACAAGGTGCAGGCGCGCACCTTCCATGCAGCATCCCTGCGTCAGCTGGGTTACTTCTGGCCGAAGGTCATCGGCGGGGCTCCGCCGCAGATCCTGGGGCAGAAGGCGCCGGTGATCGGCGAAGCCGGGGCTCGGCTACGGCTGCAGCTGGATCGGGTGGCGATCCGCGACATCGCCTCCGAGATCGAGTGGGCCAAGGTCGGCATGCTCACCCCCGAGACGTACGCGCGGCACGCGGCCAAGGCGGGGCGCAATGTCGCCGACCTCGACCACATCGCGATGGCGCGTCTGTGGGAGATGTACGAGGACGTGAAGTCGGGGCGCCACGTGATCGACTTCGAGGACGTCCTGCTGCTCATGGCCGGCTTCCTGGTCGAGCGGGATGACGTGGCGCGCGCCGTCCGCGAGCAATACCGTCACTTCGTGGTCGACGAGTACCAGGACGTCAACCGCGTCCAGCAGACCTTGCTCGATCTGTGGGTCGGCGACCGAAGCGACGTGTGTGTGGTCGGCGACCCGGCGCAGACGATCTACTCCTTCACCGGTGCCTCGCCACGACACCTGCGCGAGTTCGCCACCAAGCACGCCGGCGCACAGACCGTTCGCCTGGTGCGCAACTACCGCTCGACCCCGCAGGTGCTGCAGTTGGCCAACGCCGTGCTCGGCGCCGCCAAGGGCGGGGGATACGCCCAACTGCAGGCGCAGTCCGACGACGGTCCGGCCGTCGAGTTGCACCAGTTCGCCGACGACGTCGCCGAAGCGTCCGGCATCGCCCAGCGCATCAAAACGCTTCTCGCGCAGGGCGTTCCGGCCAGCGAGATCGCCGTCCTCTACCGCATCAACGCACAGTCGGAGCCGCTCGAACAGGCGCTCGCCGAAGCCGACATCAACTACCTCGTGCGCGGCGGGGAACGCTTCTTCCGTCGTGACGAGGTCAAGCGGGCCGTGGTCCTACTGCGAGGTGCGGCTCGTTCGGACGACGGTTCGGCGCCCTTGGGTGCGCTGGTGCGTGACGTCATCACCGCGGCCGGATGGTCGCCGCAGCGACCCACCGGCGGGGCCCTGCTCGAACGCTGGCAATCGCTCGAAGCCCTCGCGACCGTCGCCGACGATCTGGTGACCGCGAACCCGCAGGCACGCCTGCCAGACCTCATCGTCGAACTCGACCGACGGATGGCCGAGCAGCACGCGCCGTCCGTCGAGGGGGTCACGCTCGCTTCCCTGCACGCGGCCAAGGGCCTGGAATGGGACGCCGTCGTATTGGCGGGATGCTCCGACGGCCTGCTGCCGCTGTCGCATGCCGAAGGCCCCGAAGCGATCGAGGAAGAGCGCCGACTGACCTACGTCGGCCTGACCCGTGCCCGCAAGCACCTGGTGCTGACCTGGGCGCAGGCACGTCAACCGGGCGGCAAGCCGACCCGTTCGGTCTCGCGCTTCCTGCACGCCGCCGACGGAATCCTCGACGGTGTGGCGCCGCGGCAGCGCAGCGAGAAGCGCTCGACGGGTCGGGGTAAGAAGGTCGAGCGCGCCAAGCTGGTGCGCTGCCGCACCTGCGCGAAGGATCTCTATACGGCGGCCGAGCGAAAGATCGGCCGTTGCAGTGACTGTCCGCCCACCTACGACGAACAGACCTTCGAGGCTCTGCGCACCTGGCGCAAGGGCGTCGCCGACCGCCAGCGGGTGCCGGCGTTCGTCGTCTTCACCGACGCGACCCTCATCGCGATCGCCGAGCGCGGTCCGGTCGACGAGAGTGGATTGGTCGGGGTCTCCGGGGTGGGCGCCCGCAAGCTCAAGGTCTACGGACCGTCGGTGCTGGGCGTCCTGCGCGGCGAGCCTGCCGATGACATGATCGAAAAGTCTTGTGCTGCAATGGAATCCGACTGATCTTTACTGCATCGAGAAATTGGTCGTTAAATAAGTTGCCCCGTGTGAGAAGGCGCACGTAGCCTGAGACACGTTCAGCCCGGCCCCTTCGTGGGTGTGCTGGGGTCGTTGATGAGTCGAGAGGAGGGTTGGCCTGATGGAGACCAAGACCATGTGCACTAAGACGGGCCTGTTGTCCGATCTGCGTTTTGCGCACTCGTCCTCGCCGACCCTCGCAGGCATCTCTGCCTCGACCCAGGGGAGCAGTGTGTCCGTCGTCTCGATGGTCGCCGCCGAGTACTCGCGTGAGCGCAGTGGCAATGCCCCCTTCTTCGGCACCGATGTCGAAAACCCTCCGCGGCAGGAGGTCACCGTCTCGATCTGATCGCAGATTGACGGTCCTCTTTCAAAGGCCGCGGAACCCTGACAGGGTCCGCGGCCTTCGTGTATTCCGCGGACGAAGCACACGACTACGAAAGATCAACAGACATGTTCGAAGCGATAGACACGGGGCTCCGTGACTTCATCGACCAGGCCATCGACTCTCAGGAGGACGGGATCGAACTGCCGTGCCAGGTCAACGACCCGGAGATGTGGTTCGCCGAGCGGCCGGACGACATCGAGTTCGCCAAGGCGCTGTGTGGCACGTGCCCGCTGCAGCGTGAATGCCTCGCCGGAGCCGTCGAGCGGCGTGAGCCGTGGGGCGTCTGGGGCGGCGAGCTGTTCCAGGCCGGCGTCGTGATCGCGCGCAAGCGTCCTCGTGGACGTCCGCGCAAGAACGCGATCGCGGCATGACCACCGTCTCGTCCGGCGGAAGTCGGGTGAACGGTCGACAGCAGGTCGGCAAGGGCGCAGGGGTGATGAGTGTGGTGCGATTTCGGGGGACGCACCACGCCCACCACCCCTGCGCTCTCGTCGCGGGCTGACTCAGAAGTCGGCGCCGGGAACGTTCTCGGCGAAGATCTGGCGGGCCGGCACGGTGCCGTCGATCTGGCAGAGCACCGCCACCCCGCCCAACCAGGTGCGGTAGATCAGCACGAACTCCGGCGGAAGATTGAGGCGAAGGCCCACACTGAACTGGGAGCTGCGCGGGTCGTTGATGTAGTTGAACACGCTGCGCAGCCAGGTGCGGGTGAACTCGAACTCGTCGTGCCGTAGTGGCTCGATGAGGACAGCGAAATACTCCAGCAGCTGGTCGGCGTCGATGTCGATCGACGACTTCACGAACCCGGCTTCCCGTAGCAGGTCCAGCAGGCCCTCGGCATCCTCCTCCAGCGCGAGCGTGACCAGTTCGCCGAGCACCGGCGGCAATCCGTCCGGAAGACGGTTGACCGCGCCGAAGTCAAGCACGCCCAGGCGCCCGTCCGGCAGCAGTCGGAAGTTGCCGGGGTGCGGGTCGGCGTGCAGCAACCCCGCTTGTCCCGGCCCGCCGAGCAGGAACTCCAGGTAGCGGCGCGAGACCAGGTCGCGCTCTTCCTGGCGGCCCTCGGCGATGATCCGTGACAGCGGGGTGCCCTCGACCCATTCGCTGACCAGGACGAGGTCGGTGGCGTGGACGACGTGGGGAAGGGCGAAGTGTTCGGAGCCCTCATAAGCCTCGACGAACTGTTCCTGCATCACCGACTCCAGGCGGTAGTCGGTCTCCTCGCTCATCCGGGCGCGTAGTTCGTCCAGGATCGGCACGACATCCAGCCCGGGAACCCACGAGGTCGAGACGCGCATGACGCGTGCCAACTGGTTGAGATCGGAGAGCATCGCTTCGGCTGCTCCCGGGTACTGCACCTTGACCGCCACCTCACGGCCGTCCTTCCAGACCGCTCGGTGCACCTGACCGATCGAGGCCGAGGCCACCGGCGTGTTCTCGAACGACTCGAACTTGCCGCGCCAGCGGGTGCCCAGTTGTTCACGCAGCACCTTGTTGACCGACTCCTGTGACATGGCCGGCGCGGAGTCCTGCAGTTTGGTCAGCATCGAGCGGTACGGCGCGGCGAGTTCCTCGGGCAGCGCGGCCTCGAAGACCGACAACGCCTGCCCGAACTTCATCGCTCCGCCCTTGAGCTCCCCGAGCACCTTGAACAGCTGTGCGGCTGTCTGCTCCTGCATCTTGGCGGTGACGGCTTCGGCGGGCGCACCTCCCACCCGGCGGCCGAACCCGACCGCGGCCCGCGCCCCTATCCCCAGAGGTAGCGATGCCAGCCGTGCGGTTCGCACGACGGCCTTGCGAGGAAGATCCGTCATGGGGACATTGTGACTGACGGTGGGCTGAGTCCGGCTGACCGGCGTCCCGCTCACGTCCGGACATCTGGAACACCTCCGGTCGTCCGGGTCGGATCTGGCAGCGCCGACGGCACCAGATGCGACGTGGACGACAAGATGCGACCGGGAAGGCAGGATCACCCCGCCTGCTGCGCCTGGCACACGCACAGCGGGTGGATCGGCCAGACGTGATGCATGACTCGGCCGAGCGAACTGGAGACCGACATCGCCGAGCCGATGGGAAGCGGGTTGTCGCTCATCAGGCCGCGTGCGACCAGCCCGGCGAATCCGACTGCTACATGGGCGAGTTCGGGAGATGTGGTGGGTTCGTCGTCGTACAGATCGTTGCCGAGCACCTGGGGACGAAGGCGTTCCCAGCGCCGGTCGAGATCGTGCCGTCGGGCGTTCAGGCACCCTTCGCACGGACCGGCATCCGCCTGCAGCAGGGGTCCGACGACGATCTGATCCGGGCCGATTTCGACGACCAATCGTGAGACTCCCGGGCCCAGGCGTGCGCCGGGTGCGCCGACCGTGATGCCCAGCATCGGCAGGTGCGGATTCGCGGTGGCGCCGAGCTGGTCGAGCAGGTGCGCGATCGCGACAGCCACCGGGCCACACCCGTGCACCGCGAAGTCGAGTCCGCGCAGATCCGGCGGCAGCGTGCAAGTGACCGCGTCGCGCAGTGCGTCGGCGGCGCGTGCGTCGAGTCCGCGGAAGGCGGTCGCCCACTGCGAACGGGTGAGGGCGCCGGCAGCGACGATGCGGTTGATCACCGCGGGTCGGAACGGCCCGACGACCTGGGGTGAGCGTGCTCCCAAGCCGATCAACAGATGTGACTCGTCGTAGCGCAGCGCGCGAGAACGGTTGGGCGACAGGGTGATCGGTTCGATCATGGTGGTTTCTCCGTGACGTGGAGGATGGCTGTGACCGGGGCGTCGGGTCAGAGTGCCACTGATCGACCGAGCCGGTTCCGGTTCTCCACAGCGCCCGGCTCATGGTGCCGGTTCTGAGCGAGGCGGTGGACGATTCGTGCCGTGTCGGTGCTCGGACGTAGGTTCACCGGCATGGAACCAACGCCTGAGGTGGAGATCGTCCGCTCCTCCCGCCGCCGCTCGACGCTCTCGGCGACGCTGGTCGACGGACGCGTCGTGGTGCGGGTGCCGGGCACCATCTCCTCGGCCGAGCTCGACCGTCTCGTCCCTGGGCTGGTGCGTCGGGTGATGGCAACGCAACGCCGCCCGGCCGCGTCCGACCAGGCGTTGATGCAGCGGGCGCGGGTGTTGTCCGAGCGTTACCTCGACGGCAAAGCAGTGCCGGCATCGGTGCGTTGGGTGGGCAACCAGCAACGCCGGTGGGGTTCGTGCTCGGTGAGTTCGAAGCAGATCAGGCTGTCGGACCGGTTACAGAACATGCCGCAGTACGTCATCGACCATGTGCTCGTGCACGAACTAGCGCATCTGTTGCACGCCGACCACGGGCCGGGCTTCAAGGCGCTCGTGGCGCGCTATCCGCAGCTCGAACGCGCAGAGGCGTTTCTCGCGGGAGTCAGCTTCGGCTCGGGGCTGCCGCCGGTGCCGATGAACGACCTGCCCGACGAGCCAGCAGATCCCTGATCCGCAGTACGGTCGCGGGTAGATCGGGATCGGTCGGCTGCGGGATCGCGTCCACCGGCCACCACGCGGCAGCGTCCGACTCCTCGGAGACGACGCACTCGGCCGGTTCGTCCAGCACGATCGCGACCCGCACGTCGCGGTGAGAGGTGCAGCGGCCGAACGCAGCCGAGAGCTGATGATGGTGCAGGTCGACGATCATCGCGTTCGCGACATCGACCGGTAGCCCGGTCTCCTCGCGCACCTCGCGCACCGCGGCATCGATGACGCCGGCGTCATCACTTTCGAAGTGACCGCCCGGCTGCAGCCACAGCCGGGCCTTGCGATGCATGATCAACGCGACATGCTCCAGCCTCGGGTCGAAGACGAAGCCACCGCAGGTCAGGTGGTCGGACACTCCGTCGCGGCTCACCGCGTCCGGATGAACCGCCAGGTGTGCGAGGTACTCCTCGCGCACGTCGTTCAGTTCGGCAGTGGGCGCGTCCCAATGCTCCAGCAGGCGGACGACGTCCGCCTGCAGGTGTTCGAAGCTCATGCCTTGGGATCGTCGCCGGACTCGTCGCCGTCACCGTTGCCGGGCTCGTCGGCCGGGGAGTCCGACTTCTCCGACTCCATCTCCTCGCGGCCCTGTGCCAGCAATGCGGCGAGCGCGTCGTCCATCTCGTCCGGCTGTGCAGGCTTCTCTCGGGCTTGCTCCTTTTCGCCGTTGACGTAACCCATCGGGTCGTCGAGGTCGTCGGCGCCGGGAGCGAGATCGGGGTGCTTCCAGGCCCCATCGCGGCCCGCCGTTCCCTTGGAATCCTCAAGTGCGGCAAAGAGATTGGCGGCATCACGCATGCGACGTGGGCGCAGTTCGAGTCCGACCAGGCTGGCGAAAACTTTCTCCGCCGGACCACCGGTCGCGCGGCGACGGCGAACCGCCTCGGACAGGGCGTCGGCGTGCGGCAGGTGCGGGCGCACCGCACGGTCGCTCACGGTGTCGACCCAGCCTTCGACCAGGGCGAGCAATGTCTCCAGGTGAGCGAGGGTGCGCTTCTGGGCCTCGCTCGGCTCCGGGCGGAAGATCGATCCGGAGATCGACTCCTGCAGTGCAGCCGGGTCCTGCATGTCGGCGTTGCGCATGGCCTCGTCGATCGCCTCGGTGTCGATCGAGATGTCGGCGGCGTAGGACTGCACGGCCGCGATGAGGGCCGGGCCGAGCCAGGGCACGTTCTGGAACAGGCGCGTGCGAGCCGCTTCGCGTACCGCGAGGTACAGGTGGATCTCGCCGGCGTCCATACCGAGTCCGTCGGCGAACGCGGCGACGTTCGTCGGCATGATCACCACCGGGTTGCCCTCGACGAGGGGAAGCCCGACCTCGGTGCCCGTGACCAGTTCACCGGCGAGCGTGCCGACGGCCTGGCCGAGTTGCATCGAGAACACGGCACTGCTCATCCGACCGAGCATCGGCTCGAGCTGACCCATCATCTGCGGCGGCATGCCGAACTGCTCGGCGCCGAGATTGCCGATCTGGTCGCGCATCGCGCGCATGACGGCGGCGTTGACGGCGTCCGAGATGGGTTCGACCAGGCGGCGCCAGGTGGGCATCGTCGCCTCGACCCACTCCGAACGACTCCACGCCTTGCCGGCTCCGGTCGAGGCGAAGTCGGTGACCTGGTCGAGCCACAGGTTGGCGACCATCACCACCTGGTCGACGTCCTTGGCCGTTGCGGCCGACACGCTCGGGTCGCCGTCGGTCGAGACGGTGCGGCGGGCGACGTCACGGGCGGCATCGATGTTGAAGCTGCCGTCGGACGGCGCCGCCATCATCGCGGCCATCTCCTGCTGCATCTGGGCGAACATGGCCGGATCGATGTGGCCGAGGCCGAGCTCGGACATGGCCTCGCGCATGTCGTCGCCACCGCCCATCAGGTGCTTGAGCAACTCGTTGAGGTCGGGTACGTCGTCGGGGCGCTCTTCGGGGTTCATCTCGTTCCTTCGCGCAACGGATCGTGGGTCTGATCCTCGGTCCGGTCTGTTGGTCGTAGGTCACTTGCTCGGGTCAACCACACGGCGATGCGAATCGTTCCCGGTGCCAGGTTCGAGAAGTCGAGCCCACAGTGCCTACGCTACGTCGGTACGCCGCCCGAGAAGCACCTGGAGTCCTGATGAACCAAGCGCGGGTCACGCTGACCGACGTCCGCGACACCCCTTTGTCCGTGGACGAGGTGCTGACGGCCGTCCAGGACCCCGCTGCGGGAGGCATCGGACTCTTCGTCGGAGTCGTGCGTGACCACGACAACGCCAAGGATGTCGACGGGCTGGAGTACTCGGCGCATCCCAGTGCCGTTGACGGATTGCGGCGGGTGTGCGAGCAGGTGCTGAGCGACGAGGTGAGCAAGGTGGCAGCGGTCCATCGCGTCGGTTCGTTGCAGGTGGGTGACCTCGCTGTGGTCGTGGCGGTGAGCGCGCCGCACCGTGGCGCCGCGCTGGACGCGTGCCACCGCCTGATCGACGACCTCAAGCTGACGGTGCCGATCTGGAAGCACCAGAGTTTCGCGGACGGTTCGGACGAGTGGGTCGGCCTGTGAGCGCACCGACGCCCGACCGATCGCACGACCCATCGCCCGAACACGCCGAAGGGCAGCCGTCCGCGCAATCGACGGCCGGCCGGCGCGGCCTGTCGTTCCGCAACGTTCTGCTGATCGCCGTCACCGTGCTGGTCGTCATCGCGATCGCCTTGATGTCGATCATCAAGGTGCCGGTCGTGATCCTGCGGCCCGGCCCGGCGACCGACACTCTCGGGAAGGTCGACGGCAAGGACGTCATCGCGATCCAGGGCGCCAAGACCTACCCGACGTCCGGGTCGCTCGACTTCACCACCGTCTCGCTCGCCGGCGGACCCAACTATCCGGTCTCGGTGATCGAGTACCTCCAGGCGAAGTTCCTGGACAAGAACGCGCAGATCGAGCCCGAGGAGGCGTGGTTCCCCAAGGACGTCAGCGGCGACCAGATCAAGCAGAAGAACGCCGCCGACATGACCGACTCGCAGGAGACTGCCGAGGTCGTCGCCATGCGTTCGGCCGGCTTCACGGTGCCGCAGAAGGTGCTCGTCGGCATGATCGCCGAGGGCGCGCCCGTGGGGAAGGCGCTGGTGGTGAAGGACCAACTGCTGAGCATCGCCGGCAAGAAGGTCACCGACCTCGCGTCCGTGCACGCCGCGATGGACGGCGTGAAACCCGGTTCGTCGGTGCCCGTCCAGGTGCTGCGCGGTGGAAAGAGAGTGTCGGTGTCGGCGAAGACGGCTGCCGCCCAGAACGGACGGGCGGTCTTCGGTATCGGACTCGACCCGGAGTACACGATGCCGTTCGAGGTGAAGGTCAACGCCGGCAATGTCGGCGGGCCGTCGGCCGGAATGATGTTCACCCTGGCGATCTACGACAAGATCACGCCCGGCGCCATGACCGGCGGCAAGAAGATCGCCGGCACCGGCACGATCAACGAGATGGGCGAAGTCGGGCCGATCGGGGGAGTGCGCCACAAGATGGTCGGTGCGAAGGACGCCGGGGTCGGTTACTTCCTCGCGCCCGCGTCCGACTGCGACGAGGTCGTCGGCCACGAGCCGGACGGTGTGACGGTGATCAAGGTCGCGAGCCTCAAGGAGGCACTCGCCGTCATGCCGAAGATCGCCAAGGGCGAGACCACCGGATTCCCCGCCTGCACGAAATAAGGTGTCAGTCCTCGTCGTCGAGACTGGCCCGCAGTGCGGCCACCAAGCCGGGTGCGATGTCCGTGCCCACGGCGACCTTGTCGTCCTCGTCGTGTTCGCGTTGCCGCAGCAGGCAGATCGCCTCACCGTCGCGCAGCACACCGACCAGCAGCCGGACGTCGCGACGGTCGGGGTGCGCGGCCAGCACCTCGGCGGCCTGCTCGGCGTTGTCGGGCAGGTCGTTCTCGGCCTCCGGCGGCACCACGATGCGTTCGATCGCCAGCAGCACACCCTCCACCTCGGGCGGCCACGCCAGGCGTCCGAGCATCGACTCGATGGACGAGGTACGCGGCATGCCCTCCTGCTCGATGGCGCTGAAGGAGTCCGGGTCGGCACCCTTCAACTGATCGGCGAGTGCCGGTTCGTTGGCCAGCAGCGCAGAGTTGGTCGCGAGAGCGAACAGGCGCGGCGCCTGGTCCCAGCCGGCCGCGGCGACGTGACGTTCGGTGTCGACGGCGCACTCACCCAACGGGCTGAGAAGCGGCTTGGCCGTGGGCTGTGACTCGGGCTGTGACTCGGGCTGGTCCAGGGACTGCTCGGAGATCGGCTGATCGGGCGCTTGCTCGTCGGTCATGTGCGTCATCGTCTCGCACAGGTCTCGATCCCGGCGAACCGGCGGTCCTTCGGCGGGGTCGCCGGGTTAAGGTCTCCAGGACGCCAGTTGGCGCGAAGCCCGACGGAGGTACACGTGAGTTCGGCCGACGACAACGCACGCGGCGGTTCGGGAGACGGCCCGGGCGGACGCGACGACGCGTGGACCGCGCTGGACGAAGCGCGGCGACGCGGGGCCGGACGCCGGCGCTGGCTGATGCTGGGTGTCGCGCTGTTCCTCGGTTACCTCGCGATCCGATTCGGGGCTCGCCTGTGGACCGAGAAGTTGTGGTTCGACGCCATCGGCTACTCGCAGGTGTTCCGTAACGAGATGTTGGCCAGGACCGGGTTGTTCATCGCCGGCTTCCTGCTGACGGCGGGCCTGGTGTGGCTGAGCATGCGACTGGCCTACCGACACCGTCCTTTCCTTCCGCCGGGGTCGATCGAACCCGACGCGATGGAGCGTTACCGCGCGCTGGTCGAGCCGGTGCGGTCGACCGCGTTCAACGGCATCCCGATCCTGATCGGTCTGTTCGGCGCCGGAGTCGCCGGTAGTCAGTGGAAGACCTTTCTGCTGTGGTGGAACCGCACCGACTTCGGGGTGAAAGATCCCAAGTTCGGTAGGGACATCGGTTTCTTCGTGTTCAGCCTGCCCTGGTGGCAGTTGGTCACCGCGCTGCTGACGATGGTGCTGATCTTTGCTCTGGTCGCAGCGGTGGTGGTGCATTACATCTACGGCGGCATCTCGCTCACCCGCGAACCCGGCTCCCGATTCACCTCGGCGGCCAGGCTGCATCTGTCGCTGGCGGCGGCCGGCCTCGTCCTCGTCCGGGCGGCGGCCTACTGGCTCGACCGGTATGCCCTCACCACGAAGGATGCGCGGCTGATCACCGGTATCGACTACACCGCCGACCACGCGCAGATCCCCACCAAGACCGTGCTCGCGGTCGCCGCCGTGCTGTGCGCCGGCATGTTCATCGCGACGATCTGGACGCGTACCTGGCGCCTACCGGTCATCGGGCTGTCCTCGATGGTCGTACTCACGTTGGTGCTGTCGGCGATCTACCCCACGATCATCGCCAACTTCAAGGTCAACCCGAACGCGCGTGCGCTGGAGTCGCCGTACATCGCGCACAACATCAAAGCCACGAAACAGGCGTACGGGATCACCAACCTGGTGGCGACCAATCAGCAGCCGGAGACGGCAGCCAAGCCGGCCGAACGTCGCAAGGACGCCGCAGCGATTCCCGGCATCCGGTTGGTCGACCCGTACATCATCTCGCCGACCTTCCGGCAGTACGAGGGCCAGAAGCAGTACTACCAGTTCGCCGACGTGCTCGATGTCGACCGGTACAAGGTCGACGGCAAGGAGACCGACGTCGTGGTCGGCGTCCGCGAATTGGATCAGTCGGGTATCCCTGCGGGACAGCGCAACTGGGTGAACGAGAAGACCGTCTACACGCACGGGTACGGCGTGGTCGCGGCGTACGGCAACCAGCGCGGTGACGAGGGCCAGCCCAACTGGCTCGCCTCGACGATGCCGCAGCAGAGCAAGGTCGGAAAGTTCGAGCCGCGGGTGTACTTCGGTGAGATGTCGCCGAACTACTCGATCGTCGGCGGACCGGAGGGTGCGGCTCCGGCCGAACTCGACTACCCCGACAGCAGCACCGGCGGCGAGCGTCGCACCACCTACGCCGGAAACGGCGGCGTCGCGCTCGGCGGGGTGTTCCGCAAGCTCGCGTACGCGGCGAAGTACCAGGAGTACAACTTCCTGTTCTCCGACAGCATCAACGAACAGTCGCGCATCCTCGACGTCCGAAACCCTTCGGACCGGGTGAAAAAGGTCGCTCCCTGGCTCACTGTCGACGGCGACCCGTACCCGATCATGGCCGGTGGACGCATCCAGTGGGTTATCGACGGTTACACCACGAGCGCGCGCTACCCGTACTCCCAGATGTCGTCGCTCGATTCCTCGACCGAGGACTCGATCACCAACAACGCCGACAACGTCCGCTCGATCCGCGAGGGGTCGATCAACTACATCCGCAACTCGGTGAAGGCGACGGTCGATGCGTACGACGGTTCGGTGAAGTTGTATGCCTGGGACGAGCAAGACCCGGTGCTGAAGGTCTGGCGCAAGTCGTTCGGTGGCACGGTGCTGCCGCTGTCGCAGATGCCGACGGCGGTGCGTGAGCACGTCCGGTACCCCGAGGACCTGTTCAAGGTGCAGCGCGAGATTCTCGGCAAGTACCACGTGAGCGACCCGGCGACCTTCTTCAGCGGCACGGACTTCTGGCAGGTGCCGGCCGACCCGACGCGGGCGGGCAGCGGTCAGCAGCCGCCGTACTACCTGTCGATCTCGATGCCGGGGGTGCAGCAACCCACCTATTCGCTCACCTCGTCCTACATCCCGGTCAGCAGCGGCGGTCAAAGCCGGCAGAACCTCGCTGCGTACCTCGCCGTCGACTCAGATGCGACGCCGAGACCCGGTCAGCCGAACGGCAGCTACGGCACGATGCGGCTGTGGACGATGCCTCGTAATGTCACGATCAAGGGGCCCGCGCAGTTCCAGAACGACGTCAACACCTCCAACGAGGCATCGACGACCTTCCCCCAGACGCTGTCGGTGTTCATGCAGGCCAACGGTGACCGAGTGCAGCGCGGCAACCTGCTCACCCTTCCCCTCGCGGGCGGGCTGCTGTACGTCCAGCCGATCTACGTAAAGGCCACCGGCACAACGGGATTCCCGCTACAACGGGCGGTTGTCGTGCAGTTCGGCAACAAGCTTGCCTGGGGCGTGACTCTTGGGAACGCGCTCGACGATCTGTTCGGTGCCAGCGCCGCCGGCAGCGACGACGACGACAAGCAGCCCGATCAATCAGACACCGTCGACAAGGCTCTCTCGGACGCCAACAGCGCGTGGACGCGTGGGCAGGACGCCCTCAAGAAGGGTGACCTGGCCGGCTACCAGAAGGCGATGAACGAGATGAAGGGCGCGCTCGACCGAGCCGTGCGGTTGAACGGAGCTGCGGGCACGCCGACCCAACCGTCTCCGAGCCCGTCGCCCTCTCCCAGCCCGTCGCCGTCTGCGCCTGCCACGGCCCGTCCGTCCGCAGCACCGGCTTCCGCCACGCGTTAGTCAGAGTTCGCCGGTCAGGTAGCGCTGCAGGTTGGGCGCGACGGCGTCGACCAGTTCGTCGATCTCGGCGTCCCGGACCGCAGGGAGCCCCAGGATCTGGCGGGTCACCAGCAACCCGGCGATCTGACTGGCGAAGAGGGTGAGTCGCAGTTCGACGTCCCGATGGTCGTCGAGGCGCTCGCGGATGGGGGCCAGGATGACGCCGGTCAGCAGGCCGCGGACGAGTTCGTCCTCACCGTTGATGAGAGCCTGACGGAACCGGGCGACGATGCTCGGCCCGGCCGGTGAGGCCCACACGGTGAGGATCTGGCGCAACGCCGTCGCAGCGAGTTCGTCGATCGGGCAGGTGCGGACCGGCTCGAGCACCACGGCCGGGTCCGACGGGAACTCGACCGCCGCCACGAACAGTCCGCGCTTGTTGCCGAAGTAGTGGCTGATCAGTGCCACATCGACCTCTGCTTCGTCGGCCACCCGGCGCAGCGTCGTGCGGTCGAAACCGTTGGTGCTGAACAGTTCTCGTGCCGCGTCCAGGATGTCGTCCTTCGCGCTCGAGCCTGCGGAGCGGCGTCCGGTGCGGCGGCTCACTTGGTCTGCCTCGGCATCGACCATGCGGCCAGAGCCAACGCGCCGAGCGCGAAGAGGGCGAGAACACCGACGTTCGTCAGGACGTCCGCCGACGGGTCGGCCTGCGAACCGATCGCCTGCAGTCCCTTGACCGCGTAGGTCATCGGCAGGAGGTCCGAGAGCCACTCCAGGACGGTCGGCATTCCCTCGCGCGGTGCGAACAACCCGCACAGGAAGATCTGCGGGCCGATGACGAGCGGCATGAACTGCACGGCCTGGAACTCGGTGTGGGCGAACGCGCTGGCGAGCAGGCCGGTGGCGACACCGACGATCGAGGCGATGACCGCGACCAGGAGCACCCAGGCGATCGGCCCGGCCGGGTCGACGCCGAGCAGCCAGTGCGTCACAGCCACCAGGACCAGCCCTTGGACGAGCGCGGTCACCGCGAAGGCGACCGCGTAGCCGATCAGCAGATCGGCTCGGTGCAGGGGAGTGGTGAGCAGGCGTTCGAGTGTGCCGCTGGTGCGTTCGCGCAGCATGGCCACGCTGGTGACCAGGAACATCACGAGCATCGGCAGGATGCCGAGCATGGTGAGCGCGACCCGGTCGAAGGTGCGCTCGTCGTTGAACACGAAGTACAAGAGCGTCAGCAACAGGGTCGGCACCATCACGATCAACCCCATGGTGCGGTGATCGGCCTTCAACTGCTGCAGGATGCGTTTGATCGTGGCAGTTGCGATTCGCGGGTTCATCGGTTGCCTCCAGTGCGGATGAGGGCGAGGAACGCGTCCTCCATGGAGTGCTTGCCGGTGCGTTCGAGCAGGTCGTCCGGCGGTAGATGGGCCAGTAGGCGACCGTCGCGCATGAGCATGACGCTGTCGCAACGGGCGGCTTCGTCCATCACATGGCTGGACACCAGCAGCGTCGTGCCGGCTTCGGACAGCCCGCGCAGGTGGGCCCAGATGTCCTCACGGGTCAGCGGATCGAGTCCGACAGTGGGCTCGTCGAGCACGAGCAGCTCCGGTTCGCCGACGAGCGCGCAGGCCAGGGATGCGCGGCTCGCCTGGCCGCCGCTGAGGTTCTCCACGGGGCGGTCGGCGAACTCGCCCAGCCCGACGGTCTCGATCGCTCGATCGGCGTCGTGCTTCGAAAAGCCTTGCAGTGCAGCGAAATAGACAGCGTTGTCGCGCACGGTGAGGTCGCGGTAGACGCTGACCGCCTGGGTGACGTAGCCGACCTTGCGACGCAGCCCGGCGTCGGTCGGGGAGTGGTCGAGCACGGTCAGTTCTCCGCGTTCGATCTTCTGGACCCCGACGATCGTGCGCATCAGTGTCGTCTTGCCACAGCCGGAGGGTCCCATCAGCCCGACGACCGTCCCGCGCGGTACCTCGAAGGTGAGGCCGTGCAGAACCTCGTTGCCGGAGCGGCTGACGACGAGGTCACGCGCGGAGACTGCCGCCCGCGAGGAGAACTCATCAGGCGTTGAATTCATCATGTGTTGAAATGTCCTCGAATGTCGGCTCGAAGTCAAGGGCTGCGTGGTCGACGGTGTTCGCGCTGGTCGAACAGCGTTGAGGCGCACGGACTTTCAGCACTGGCCGCGCTCGCCTCCGGATGACGGTGAGTTGTCGA
>NZ_SEIP01000016.1:0-60705 GCF_004146205.1 Yimella sp. RIT 621 | reverse complement strand
TGCAGGGGCGGGCGGTGCTCGGCTTACTGGGCGTCGCTTTGGCCGTCGTCGGCCTGGGGCTTTGCGGTGCGCGTCCGCTTCTTCTTGACGCCTGCGGCGCGTTCCTCGACGGGGGAGAGGGTGTAGCCCTGGTCGGCCAGGAAGGTGAGGTAGGAGGCTGTGCGCTTGTTGACCTCGCGCCACGAGTGGGTGCCGGTCGCGGCTTCGGCGGCAGCCAGGGCGTACCCGAGGGCGAGGACGGTTGCGCGGCCTTCGGTGGCCTTGTCGATCGCGCTCTGTGCGGTGGCGTCGGCGTAGCCGCCCCGGTGACCGGTGAACGTTTCGGCGACGCTCTCGACGCCGTGCCCGTTCAGACCCTGGGTGTTGTAAAAGAGCGCGGTTGCGATGAATGCGGCGGCACCCTTGGGCGCGGTTTTGCGGGTCAGGAACTTGGTGACCCACTGCCTGCGCACGGTTTCGGCCGACTTCCACGCCTTGTTCGACTCGATCACGTCCCGACGCTCGGCCTTGGCGGCCTCGCGCTCGGACTCGGTCATGTCGGCGGCCTTCGGCTTGCTGCTCGTGCTGGCGTACCGGTCCTGGTGGCCATGCTTGCGCCAGTTGGTACACACGTAGACCGACTCGACCAGATCGTCGCCGTAGCCGCGCACGATGTAGGCGGCGTGACCGGGACACTGTGCGTGCTCGGTGGGGTCGATGCCACCCTTGTCCCCTTTCAGGTGGCTCAGTTGAGCGTAACTGCGGTCGTCGTAGCCCGGGCGGTCGATCACGGTCACACCTGCGGCGGTGAGCGTGTCGGTGAGTAGTGCGCGGGCCTGGGCTTCGGCGCGACCATCACGGATGCGCTGCAACTCGTGCTCGAACTGTCCACGGGGAAGCGCATCGAGCAGCCGCGCGACGTCGTCCGGGTCGTCGTCGACCTCGGCCAGCCCTGCGGCTTGGTCGATGGTCAGGTCGACGTGCTTGCTCAACGCATCCCGCGCCTGCTCTGACGCCACCGCAACCAGACCGGCATCGACCTGGGCGCGCTTGTGGCCTGTGCGCTTGGCGATCTGCGCGGCGGACAGACCAAAGCCCGCCAGTTGTTCGAACGCGGCGGCGTGCTCGCCTGCCGTCAGCGCCGCCCGGTGGTCGTTCGCAGCCAACTGGTCGACGATCCGCTCGGCGTCCTCAGGGGAGGCCGACACGTAGGCCGGGATGCTGGCCAGGCCAGCCTCGACCGCCGCCAGGGTGCGCCGCTGACCGTCGACGGCGACGATCACGCCGTCAGCGTTCCGGTAGGCGCGGATGGGCAGCAGCACCCCCCTCGCCTTGATCGAGGCCACGAACGCCTTGTCCAGGCGCGCATCGAGGCGGACGTTCGTACCGATCTGGACGGTCGTCGGGTCGACCTCTACCAACTCCGGCGAGACGGCCTGAGTGGTGTTCTGCCTGGTTTCGTCCTGGGTGGTCATGGTGTGCCTTTCGGTTGTGCGTGGTACCCCGTTGTGTTGATGTGTCTAGTGTAATAGATGTATCTAGTGTATTTGGGGGTTTTCTTGTTTTTCTTGCATTGTGGACAGGGTTTTTCGGGCTGGTGGGTGAGGGTTCGAGGTCAACCCGATTCGGCCGGACCCCCCTCCTCGAATGCAGTGACCGCGTAGCGGTCTCCGCCTCTGAGCGAAGCGAAGAGCGTCGACCAGTGAAGATCGTGGCGATGACATCCCGGCCCCGGTCAGGCCGGGCCGCGACGGGGTGGTCGATCAGAGGCCGGAGGCCGCGACCACCCCGCTGAGCACAGTCACGCCCCAGCGGGCGTGTCCGAGCTTGCGTTCCGCCGACCATGCCTTTGGCTGGCGTGGCGGGCCTCAATTGTAAGAGATGATTAGAACACCTGTTCGATAGAATAGATCGGTGGGGCAGTCCCGAGCAGAGCGCACCTGGCGTACACCGGCCTTGACGCGGCACGTGTGGGTGGCTGGAGGGAAGGGGTATTTCGGGCGGCCGGCGCATCCGCTCGAGCCGCCCATGCAGGGACTGCTCGCAGCCTGGAGGCGCCGCAGCTATCAGTGGGAAGCGCTGGTCATCGTCGTTGTGGTCTCGTCGACGGCGGATTCAGACAAGGCAGCCGAGGAGGAGGCCGTGATCATGCAACGGTGGGTCCCCGCGGCGGACCTACGACCCGTGCCAGCAGATCCCAACAGGGCCTTCGGCGCTCGGTGACACCACGGGCAACGTTGATGTCAGACGACCCGGCACCGGAGTAAGACTGCGCGGTCTCGTCGACGACAACCGGGGTCAGCTCAGCCGACGCACATACTCAGCCGCGGCCCAAACGGCGGCCTCGTCAGCGGTGAGGTCCGCCGGCGCGGCCGCCAGCAGTGCCCGGCCCCAGTCCGGCAAGGCTCGTAGCCGCGCGCGGGCCTGATCGATGGTGAGCGGAGTGAATGATCGGCTGGGACGGGATCCGCGTAGTCGCTCATCGAGCTCGGCCGCGAGGTCGGCGGGCATGGTGTCGGAGAACCCTTCGCCTTGGTCCTGGTGGTCGTCGTGGTGCGGGGAGCGGGCGCAGGCTGCTCCGCCGATGCAGCGGGCCACCGCTTCGTGGCCGTGCTCGTCGACGACGGTTACCCATCCCTGGTCGCACTCATGCGGCGGGATGTGCTGGGTGTAATGCGTGTAGTGAGTGTCGGGTTCTCCGTGCCGGCGCATAGCGTCGAGTTCGGCCAGACCGGGGTGGTCGGCCTCGACGTCGAGGTCGCGCAGCAGGCCGGCCAGCACGACTGCGGGGCGGGTCTGGATCAGGTGGGGGTCGAGGTCGACTAGACGGTGGCCCCGCCGCAGCGCTTGGTCGGCGAGGGCAGCGAGCACGTCAGCGCCTGTCCACGGTGTGTTCGCGGTGGCGAACCGCATCAGGGCCGGGGTAAGCCTCGATAGCGGTTCTCCGGCCAGCCAGGGCAGTCCTGCGGCTACCTGAGCGGCCAGACGGGCCGTCGCGGCCCTCCGGCGGGGGTCGGCTCTCTTCCTGGGGGATGGGCGCGGCGAAGCCGCGTCCTTTCGTCGGCCGCTTGCGGCCGGTCTGTGGCCGTGAAGGTTGAGAAGTTGAAGGTTGGTTACTCGAAAAGCTGCCCCTAAGGGGGAAGGTGGACGAAGACCTGGTGAGTCAGTCGCGACCGCGGCGGCGTGGCTACCGAGGTAGATAATCCAGCGGCCGGCGTGGTGGCGGGTGAGTCGGGTGAACCGGCGGCTGATCGTCGGGGGGATGTAGGCGAGCTGCCACACCGAAGGGATCCCGCGTTGCGGGTGGCGTCCGAACTCGGCCGCAAGGGCCATGCGCTCGTCTCGACCGAGCTCGCGGCCGCGGTACAGCTCGAGAGCGATCCCGAACTCGGCGGCGATCGCCAGAGAACGTTGAACGGTCTTCGCCTCGCGACTGCAGTCGGCCGCCACGACCGCCTTTTCCGCCCGTAGCTCGCCGGTGCCGCCGTCCGCGTGCATCGCAGCTGACGTCATCACTGCGCACCAGGTGGTCACCGCGATCTCGTGCCGGCGGCACGCCGCGCGCAACTCGGGAGTGCCCGCGAGGGCCTGCACCAAGTCGATGTAGGACGATCTGCTCGACCACACCGGCAGCCGACGGCGAGCACGACGCGGAAGCGAACCCGGGCCAACACCGGACACCGGGGGAGCTGCAGGACGACGGGCACGCGTCGCAATCGCGGCCACCGTCGAGGCGCGCGCAGCCGGCAGCAACGGTTCCGGCACTCGTCGAGAAACACGGTGCCGCGTTGGCTTTACCGGAAAATGGGTAGGGGGTATCGTGGGCAGCAGACAACCCACCTCTCTGGCGAGTAGGTGTACATAGAGGCCGAGCGCTAACTCGGTTTCGCTTACGAGGGCTCCCGCGGTAACGGGGGCCTTCGTCATGTCGCGGCACTGCCGCGAAGCCTCATCCGGTCAAAGGCAACTCCCGTTGATGCACCGGACCCGGAGGAAGGTCACGTGGAGCTACGCGGTCGAGGGCTTTCCACTCGAGGTACGCCTGGACGCTGACTCCGCACTCCGCGGCACGTCGCTTCAGCTCGTCCCGGTCTGCCTTCGAGAGTCGGAACGCGACCGTGTGGCCACGCTCAGAACTGCGGTGCGCGGCGGCTGGAGTCGGCATGTTTCCTCCTTCAGAATCCTCGAAACGTTGTTTGGCATCCTTGCATGCAGGGAAGCGGGAGTCTGGAACTCACATGCTTGGCGTGTCGCGATGCCTCGCAGCCACCTCTACCCTACGACTTAGAGTACAGGTGTACCTTCTGAGCGAAAAGCGATGGGCCATCACCTTTCGTGGATGATGGCCCGTCAGATTACGGGAGTCAGCACATGGTGCATCGAGCAGCTTCGACTGATCCCGATGCCGCATCGCCGCTCGTCACGATCGGCGAAAGCACCGCAGCCGCGAGCATGAGTGCTGCAACGACCTTCCTCACGGGCCCCACCTCCGTTCTCCTTGTCACAGCGGTTTCAGCCCTGATCCTAGCGGGCCTTCGATAGACATGACTAGGGTCTACGCCGTGACCACGACCCCCCGAGACCACCTACAGCTTCGGTTTCGTGCGCTGTCAGACCCGACTCGGCTACAGATTGTCGAAGCCTTGCGCTACCGGCGACAACTGACGACAGCCGAGTTGATGAAGGTCACTAGCAGTCGGTCATTGGCTCATCATCTGCGCACTCTTGAAGAGGCTGAGATCATTCGCGTGGTCGGCGAACGGGACCGTACTCGGACGGTGTGGGAGGAAGTGCCCATCGGGCATCGGCCTCAAGCTGCTTGGGATGAAAGTATGACGACCGATCCAGAGATGACGGCAGCGATTCGCGCCCTGGAGCGCGCCACCACCTATCACCGAATCTCGCGGATGAGGGCGTTTGATGACCAGGTTCGTGATGGTGAATGGCGGGATGAGTGGGCGGACGCTGCAATCGGCCGCGACTATCAGCTCCAGCTGACAGCCGAGGAGTTGCAGCGCCTTGATACAGAGCTAGCCGAGGTGCTTGAGCGGGCAAAAAAGGCGTCGCAGAACCGGGGTTCAGGCGACAATGAGACTCAGCACATCTTTGTCACGCTCGCCGGCTTCCCAGTGGACTTAGGGATTCCTCGTTGAGTACAGCCGTAGAGCCCGTGGTCTGGCACCGCCGCCCCGGCGTGCGCCCCTACATCGCTGCCTTCGTGGTCGACACAGCCGCATCTGCCATCTTCTTCGTAGCACTGGCCTGGGTAATCGTTCACTCGACTAGCAGTGCATGGGTCACTGCGGCGCTGCTTGGCCTGGAGAGTGTTCCTCGCGCAATCTTGCTGGTCGCTGGCGGCTTGCTGGGAGATAGGTTGGGGCTCCTCAGCACAGCCAAGTGGACACTGACAGTGCGGATTCTCCTCGCGGCTGGCTTCGGTGCCGTCCTTCTCATGGACCCAGACACCCGACTAGTTCCTCTGATAGCGGTGACCCTGGTGTTCGGTCTAGTCGATGCGTTGCACATGCCGGCAATCGACGGACTACGCGGCCTTGTTGTGACCGAGCAAGAGGAACAAGAGCAACTGACCGCCACCATCGGGTGGACCACCCAGGTCGTCGAGGTCGCGGCGGCACCAGTCGCTGGGTCCTTGGTCGTTCTGGCTGGAGGAACGGTCGGGTGGTCGATGCTGGCCTTGCTCCTCTTGGCTCGGGCGCTGCTTGGCGTTGTGATCCGGGCGGGAACGATCAAGCGGGTAGAGGGTGAGACCGTCGAAGGGCTCGGACACCGGCCGCGAGCATTTCGACACCAACTAGCCGAAGGCATCCACATAGTGCGGTCTGACCGCGCAATCAGCTCGCTTCTCGGGGTGTTCATGCTGGGGAATATGGCTAGCACGGCGCCCCTGATCGCCGGAATTCCACTGAAAGCAAAGGAATTCGGTTGGTCAGGGACAGTCTTTGGAATCGCTACCCTCGGTTTCTCCCTAGGCGCTGCCCTGGGCGCTTTTCTCTACTCCCGCGCAGCTCGTCGACGTTCTGATCGCCTTCGCGCTGGCCTGCTGGTCATGCTTGCTGCCTGTGTGGCATTCGCTGCACTGGCGGTCTCCACCGAGCCGTGGCAGGTGACAGCTTCCGCGTTCGCTGGAGGCGTGATGTTGTCCTTCGCCGCTCAGACCTTCATCGCTTACATCACAACTGCAACACCCAGCGAGCATCTAGGGTTCGTTACTTCCCTGCGACAGGCGGCTATCTTCGGCGGTATCCCCGTGGGCTTCGCGATCTACGGTGCGCTCACGGCCGTCCTCGATGTCCCGAGAGCTGGCTTGGTCATGACATGCGTGCTAGCCGGCGTCAGTGTCCTCGCACTTGCGACAGTTAGAGCTCGTGACCACGACGAGCATCCCGCTCGAACGTGAGCCGGCGAAGCTCGTCGGCAAATATGCCCTCATCAAAGAAGACCCGAACGTCGACCGAGAGCGTTGAGGAAATGGCGAGCAGAACATAGCCAGACGGGTTCTTTGTGACTCCAGCCCGCAGGTTCGACAGCTGGCCGCGGGAGAGCTTGAAACCCTGTCGGGCCATAGCTGCCCGGAGGGGCAAGAGTCCCCACGGGCGAGGTGACTGCTGGTCGGAAAGATCCTCACTCGCCCCGAGGAGTGCATTGAATCGGTCGGTGAATGCCGGCAGGTGCATGGCGCGAGGATACCGCAGCCACTATCCAATATTGTGGATAGTAAAACCTTGTTCAAGAGTCGCCGCGACACCTTCCATGCCCGGCGTCGAGCAGGTTTGATGGCCGTCATCGGGCACAAGCTCGGAAGGGTCCGAAGGGGAGGCGCGCGATGGGGGATCAGAGCGTGATTGAGACACATTCTGACGGCGTCGCGACATGCGATCACCTAGCCGCTGAGCCGCACAGCCGCGAAGAACTGGCCCAGCTTGGCATCGTGGGAGTCAATCCTGACCTAGCCGCGCGTTTGCTCGCGTACGGTTACGCGGACTCGCCTGCCGCCTGAGTAGTACGCCGCTGCTTCACAAGCTGATCGATCTCGCGCTTGATTCGGTCAGCCTCGGACCAGAAGAAGCGGGGATCTACTCCAAGAACGTCTGATAGAACGAACAGAAGCTTGGCTGGCGGGGCCTTTCTTCGGCCGGACGCGTAATGTCGAAGGGCTGCTGGTGAAATCTCCGCACCCCGTGCAGCGCAGGAGTGGGCTAACGCCACGTACGTCCACCGCGCACCGGCAGGGTCCGGCAGGTGGTCCATCAACCACTGGAGATTCTCAGCAAGCCCGGGAAGGTCCTGTGATCCGGCGCGGTTAGCCATCCGCCACGGTTTCCTTCCTCTGGTTCTGGCTCACTCAAAAGGAGTTTGGGTGACCCGAGCTTAGGCCTACCTGCTGTTCCCGAGTTGGACAAGTAGTCAAGTCCCTTACGGATCGCAGTTCAGAAGAGGAAGCCGCTTGCACTGCGGGCGTACAGGTGTACTCTTGCAACGAACGGCAGGGGGTACACCTGTACGCAGAGTGTGCCGGCGACGGAGCTACGAGGGAGGCACAACATGCCGCACACGCCCGATCTACCCAGTTGGTCGATGTGTCTTGGGATGCCGGGGATCTATGTCGAGGTGGCCCGCGAGGTTGCCGCGCATGCTCTGGCGTTGATGCGGCTGGGGTCCCCTACGTCTGTGACGGTGGAAGGCAGTGGCCTCACGGTCCAGGGAGCGACCCGCCGCGATCTCATCGCGGGGTTAGGAGAGTCGTCCCGGCATTGGCAGGAAAAGGCTGACCGTTTGGCTTTTGTCGACCTTGATGGCTGGAGCGCTGCGGTGCTTCGCTGCGAGCACGCCCGCAGCTTGAAGGATTGGCTGCAGATCACCGAAAACAGTTCGCCAAGCAGGCGTGCCGAAACGCGCTTGTTCGGAGCTTTGGCGTGAGGAAGCAACCGAAGTCCTCCGAATCGAGACAGTGCCCGAGTGTGCCTGCTTTTCCGGTCTTGTCGGCTGAGGTCGATGAGGAGGGGGTGGCGTGGTTCCAGGGTCATCGTGTGGACCTGGCTGAGGGGGAGGAGCCGGCGTCGGCGATTGTTCGTCTTGCAGCGGAGTCTGCTGCGGCGCGTGAGGGTGTTGTGAAGGCCGTCCGGGTGCGGGCTTCGAGTGGCGGTTCGGTGTGGTCGCTGGTGGTGGACGCGTCGGGCGAGGTGTGGGACGCACCGGTTGTGACGCGGTCGGCTGTGTCGCGACGCCAGAAGGCCGGTTTGGTCGCTCTCCTGACGGGTGTGTTGGTCATTCCCGTGGGTGGGGCTGCGGCGATCGTGGGGTCGCGGATGTCTGACTCGGAGCCGTCGACGAGGACGGTGCGAACGGTGACGGTTGCTGCACCGTCTGCTACGGCGACCCAGCTGCCGGTGCTGTCTCCTTCGGGGGAGCAGATGGTCGCCATGTGGTCATCGGATGCCCTGGCGAACAGTGGGGCTGGATCACTGGGTGCGTCGTCGACGTCGTCGCCGGCTGTCGCCCTGGGTTCGTGTGTCGCGACGGTGATGCGTTCCGGGCGCGATAGCGCGGTGCGGTGTTTGCGGGCCGATAACGGCGCTCAGGTGTGGTCGGTCCGTGTTGATGCATCGGGGACCTCGTTGTGGCCGTCTGGTGATGGGGTCGTGGTCATCTCGTCGTCGCAGGTTCGCGTCTTGGATGCTCGAGGTCGTACGCGGGCCTCGCGCACGCTGGGAAATGGTGAACGACCGCTGTTGCTGGGTTCGGGTGTGGCGGTCCAGGTATCGAAAACGACGGTCCTGATTGACCAGGCTGGCCGGTGGGTGCCGCGTGTTGTTCCGGCTGGAGCGTCCGTGGTGGGCGCGCACGGTGAGGCTGCGGTGGTGGCTGACCGGTCGGGTCAGGTGTGGTCGGTGACCGATGGGCGGGTGGCTCCGGCCGCGGCCCGGTTGGCGGCTCCCGACAAGGGCGCGAAGCCGGCGGGTGTGCTTGGTCTGACGCCGGATGGTTTCTTGTACGGCTGGGAGTCGCCGGCTAAGGAGCTGGTGGTGCAGCGGTTCCGTGTGAGTGCGCCGACCAGGCCGGTGATGACGGCCCGCGTTCCTGGGGGAACTGGGGTGGGGTCTGGATGGTCAGCCTCGACGGTGTCGGGGAAGGCAGTGGTGTCACCGGGGGGCCGGTTGGCGGTCATCGAGGACTACCTGGTGGATCTTGCCTCGGGTCAGGCGCGGGTGTTGCCGAAGGGGTGGCTCACGACTCGCGTTCTTGATGAGCAGGTCTTCGGGCAGGCCAGTGGTTCCTCGGTCGTCGTGGATGCGCAGGGGCGCACCTTGTGGAGTGTGGATGCTCCGTCCGGGGTCGACGTGGGTGTTCCTGCGGCCCAGATTTCCGGTGTCTCGTTCATTCCCGCCTCGGTGGGGTCCGAGACCCGTTTGTACGCGACGCGCACTGTCCTTCCTGGTGGTGCTGGTAGTGCGTCGTCGCCTTCGTCTGTGCCGTCGTCGACGGCCACCTCCTCCCTCCCCTCTGGGCGGTCGGCGACGGCACAGACCCCCTCTTCCTCGGTTCGGCCGTCCTCGACGGCTTCGCGTTCGAGTTCGTCAACGAGCTCGTCCTCGTCGACTTCGAAGGGCAGTGGTGCGAAGTGAGCAACGCAGTTCGTCGGATTCACCGATGCGTTCCGGGGCTCCTGATCGGCGCGGTCGCCTGGGCGTGCCTGACCGGGTGCGGCGACGACACGGCCCCGTCCGGTGAGACCCGGACGGTGACGGTGACGGCATCAAGTCCGGTGTCGGTTCCGACTCCCTCGACCGCGACCACTCACGCAGGGGAGCTGAACTCGTCGTCTTCTTCGCCGGCTTCGTCGTCGTTGTCGTCGTCGAGTGCTGTTCCTCGTGATGAGGAGGGTGAGTGGCAGACGACTCCGCCGGCCACCCACGGGCCGGGTTCGCTGCCTGCCGACAGTGAGCGGGCCTTGCGGGCGGCCGCGAAACGGTTTGTCGAGCTGTGGGCTCGTCCCACGGTGGGGGAGAAGGCGTGGCGGGGCGCGTTGAACCCGTTGATGACGCCGCGGGGACGGTCACTGATCCAGTGGACGGACCCGGCGAATGTGCCGGCGTTGCGGATCTCGGGTGAGCCACAACGGGTGCCTGAGGGGTCGACCACAGGGGTGTTTCCGGTGATGGTGCCGACCGCGCAGGGGAATGTCGTGGTCAACCTGGTGCCTGCTGCTCCTGGTGGCCCGAGCACGTCCTGGCTGGTGGAGGGCTTCACCTTGCCGCAGGGGATGCATTGATGAACAAGATCGTGGCCGGTGTCGTGGCCGGTTTCCTGGGCTTGGTGCTGTTGATCGCGGTCCTTGTGGCGCCTGGCGTTGACGAGGACGAGACGTCAGCGGTGTGCGACCCCGCCCTCGCGGCCTGGGGTGGCACCGCAACGGGTCCGGTGCGGCTGCCGATGGTGGGCCCTGGCGTGGTGACGAGCGACTTCGGGATGCGAGTGAACCCGGGTGGGATCCTTAAGGGCACGTACATGCTGCATCCCGGGATCGACATCGCCGGCAACGGGACGCAGATCGTGGCCGCGATGGCAGGCCGGGTGGTGACGGTCCGCGACGACCGCTACTCGGGGCATCAGGTTCAGGTCGACGTCGGATCGGGAACCCGGATGGATTACAACCACCTGGTGGCCGGGTCGGCCAAGGTCAAGGTCGGTGACACCGTGTGGCCCGGCCGGTTGATTGGCACCGAGGGTGCAACGGGCAACGTCAACGGTGTTCATCTGCATTTCGGGATCTTCGTGGGCGGGAAAGCGACTGATCCGCGGCCGTGGATGGCTCAGCACGGGGTGACCCTGCCGGCGGTGGGTGGCCGCGTGACGGGTGCCCCGGCGGCTGCGGCACCCCCGGCTCAATCGGGTCCGGGCGGGTCGACGCAGTACGTCGGGCTGGGGAAGGTTCAGCCACAGACGGTGTCTGTGGCGAACCGGGTCGGGCCGATGTTCAACATCAAGACGGTTGGCGGGTACCGCCCGCCGCCGACGTCGGGCCCGAACTATGACCCGCAGGGTCATCAGGCCGGGCTGGCTTTGGATTTCATGACCAACGACATCCCGAACGGGAAGGCCACCGGCGACAAGGTTGCCAAGTACCTGCAGGACAACGCCGGGGCGCTCGGGGTGCGCTACATCATCTGGTATCAGCGCGTCTGGCGCGCTGAGCGTCCCGGTTCGGGATGGACCCCGATGGCTGACCGGGGATCGGTCACTCAGAACCACAAGGATCACGTACACGTTTCGCTGCACGGCGCGCAGGGCGCGGTTCGCCCGGTGAACCTGGAGGGTGCCGGAGGGCAGCTAACGAAGCAGGGTCAGGGCACCGCGGCCTGGGCGTCGTGGATGCCGAAGTCGGTGGGTCCCTACGGGCGTGAGCAGGTCGCGAACGCGGCCCAGATCATCAAGGCCGGCTTGGACATGCGCCTGGACGCCAAGGCGATCACCATCGCGGTGATGACGGCGATGGGTGAGTCGTCGCTCCAGGTGCTCGACCGTGGGGACGCGGCTGGTCCGGACTCCAGGGGTCTGTTCCAGCAGCGAGACAACGGTGCGTGGGGCAGTTACGCGGACCGGATGACCCCGTACATCTCCGCGCAGAACTTCTTGAAGGTGCTGCGGACGTTCGACTACGCCTCGATGCCGCCGACGCTGGCGGCGAATCGGGTGCAGCGCAACGCGGACGCGAACTATCACGGCGCGTTCTGGGCGGATGCGGTGCAGATGGTGGCCGCGTTGACCGCGAACCCGGAGCTGTTGCGGCAGCTGCCGGTGTCGGGTGGCAGCGGGCTGGCCGGTCCGTGCCCCGAAGGCCCGTCCAGTGACCCAGCGGGCGACACCAAGGTTGCGGCGGGTCAGAACCCGCTGCGCTTCATCGCAGGAATCGAGGCTCACCGCTGGTCGCGTGAGCAGAGGGGAGTGAAGGCATGAAGTTGTTGAAGGCGACTCCGGAATCCGAGAAGCAGAGGAGGCAGCCGGCTCAACTGGTGAGCAACCCGTTCACCCGGGCCGAGGTCGAAATGGAGAGCGAAGCGCTGCAGCCGGTCGCTGAGCCCGACCCGCTGATTCTGGGTGAGCGGGTTGTCGAGCCCGGTCCGCGGGCACCGCTGCACGCGAACCAGTCAGCGGCACCGCTGACGACCGGGCCGTTGCAGGTCTGGGGTTTGCATGGGGGAGCGGGTGCGTCGACGCTGACGATCCTGCTCGCCGAAGCGGGCTGCGAGGTGGTCGACGCGGGCCGGTGGGATCCGTCGACGGCGATCGAGGGCCCGTGCGTGGTGGTGGCCACCACCCGTGGCGCGGGCCTGGCAGCGGTCAAGGCGTTCGCGCATGCCTGGCACACCGGCCAGTTGCCCGCCGCAACGGTGCTGGGTGTCGTGCTGGTCGACGACGCCCCACAACAGCCAAGGGCCATGAAGAAGGCCGCTCCCGGCGCGTCAGGGGTGCTGCCGAGGTTGTGGCGGATCCCGTGGTCCGAAGACCTCCGGATGGCCACGTCCCCCTCACCAGATCTTCCGCTGTCGTGGCGAACTCGCCTGTCTATCAAAAGCATTCATCGCACATACACCTCTTTGTAAGGAGAACATCATGGAAGTTCCTGACGCAGTCGCAATCCCCGGTATCGACCGGTTCATGACCTACCTCGGGTGGGGTCTCTACACCGCTGGCATGGCGGTGATGCTCGGCGTGGTCTGTGGCGTGATCTGGATGATCGTCGGCGCCTTCCGTCGAGGCGCGTTCGAGGGCGGAAAGCTGATCTTCATCGGCTTTGTCGCGGGCGCGATCATCTCCAGCGCCGCGGTCCTGGTCGGTTCATTCCTGCAAGGCGTCCCTTCGGTCACCCCGCAGGAGCCGCCGTGGCTGAACGCGGTCAACACCCTCATCGGCTGGGCACTGTTCGGCGGTGGGCTTGCCGCGCTGGGTGCAGTCATCGCGGGCGCGGTGTGGCTGATCATCGGCGCCGTCCGGCACGGCGTGTACGAGGGCATGAAGGCGATCGGTATCGCTCTGGTCGGTGCCGCTCTGCTCGGAACGATCAGCACCTGGTTCGGCTCGGTCCTCGCGTTCTGAAAAACCCTGCACCGCAACCTGTTTGGTGACCGAGGAGGTCAAACATGTTTAACAAGAAGAACGCGGATAGCGGACCGCGTGTGGACGATCCGCGACCGTGGGGGATGCGTGGTGCCGGGTGGCCGCTGTTCGCGGTTCCAGTGATGTTCCTGGTCGTGGTGGCGATGATCGCGGTCTTTGTGTTCGGTCGCGGCGCAGACGACACGGCCACGAGCGAGACGACCGTCACCGTGACCCCCTCGGCACCACCAAACACAGCGGCACCCTCGACGCAGGCCCCGACCACCGCCACCAGCGAACCCGCTCCGGCGGGGACATGCCCGACACCGAAGGAAGACACGGTGCCGGCGGGCACCGTCGCGTGGAAGACCACCTGGGAGATCGCCGGCCAGACGATTGCGCCGCTGACCGAGTCCGGTCCGAAGGTGAAGCAACCCGACGGGGTCCGGCGCTGCTTTGACCGCTCCCCACGCGGCGCGGTCGCGTTCGCTGCAAACGTGTTCCTTGGGTTTATGCAGTCGCCTGCGATCGCACGACAGGTGGCTACGCAGCAGATGACACCTGGTGCTGACCGGGATCAAACGCTGCAGGACCCAGGTACGACGGACACGTCGATCCAGTTCAGCATCGCCGGCTACCGAGTCTTGGCGTGGAGCCCGGACGCGGCACAGATCGAACTGGCGATCTCGGTCAGTTCGCGCCCGAACACGTGGACTCTGATCTCGCCGCGCATTGTGTGGACCGGTGGGGACTGGAAAATGGACGGTGCCAACTCCGGTCCTGACCCAGCACCACTGGACTCGCTGGCGACCCTGACTCGCTGGGGAGCCGCATCATGATGCCCGCTCAGAGTGCCGCAGTACCTGATCTCGGAGACGTCGCCGGGTGCGCATTGAGTCTGCCCGCCTGCATCCTGAGCAAGGGTGCAGGCAAAGCGGTCGACGCGGTGACCGATGGTGCTTGGGAGAAGATCGTTAAGGGCTTCCTTGAGGGCATGGTGATGCTCCTGGAGAAGCTGTCGACGTTCTGGATGAAGTTCCCGGATCCGCAGATCACGGATGTGACCAAGCCTGACGGCGCGATGATCGGGCCGATGCAGCTGCTGTCCGATCAGTTGTCGGGGTGGGTGGCGGTCTGCAGCCTGGTTTCGGTCGTCGTGTGCTGTGTGCGAGCGATCCGGCAGGTCTCGGCCCGACCGTTCAGCGAGGCCGCCATGTCAGTGCTGATGGTGGTGGCGGTGCAGCTCGGGCTTGCTGGAGCGGTCCAGGCCGGACTGGCCGCGACTTCGGCCCTGTCGGAGTCGCTGCTGGCCACCACGGGGAAGAACAAGTCCCTGTCGGGGTTGGTCAGCGTGAACGACGCGATGTCGTCGAATCAGTCACTTGCGGTGTGGTTCATCCTGGCGTTGCTGGCCATCCTCTCCTCGCTGATGCAGTTGATGTTCATGCTGATGCGGGGACCGCTGATCATGTTGCTGGTGCTGTGGATGCACTTCGCGGCCGCGACCGCAGCCAGTGATGAGGGGCGGGTCCGCGCCAAGAAGGTGATCGGTTTGTTGATCTCCTTCTTGATCTACAAGCCGGCGGCGGCGGCGATTTACGCGCTGGGGTTCATGTTGATCTACGGCAACGGCACCGACGGTGCACCGTCCAAGGACGCGTTCATGAACACGATGTACGGGTTCATGACCGTGCTGATGGCGGCGATCGCGCTGCCGGCCGTGATCCGGTTCATCGTCCCGTTAGCTGCTGCCACGACCTCGAACGCGTTCTCCGGTGGTGCGGCCGCGGGAGCGGGGCTCGCTGCCGGGTCGGCGGTCGTGACGATGGGAAAGGCGGGTGCGGCCAGAGGTGGTTCGTCGAGGGCCGCGCAGGGCTCGGCGGTGAAGTCGACCACGGGCCGGATGTCACAGACGGCCAGTAGCACCGGACAGACCGGCGGCGGTGGAAACCAAAGCCAGAGCGGTGGAATGAGATCCGCACCGGGCAGCCGGCAGGCCGCAGCTCTCATGGGTGGCGGCTCGAGTGGCGGCTCGGGTGGCGGCCTTGCTGGTGGTGCTCAGGGTTTGAGCGATCCGGGGTTGTCGAAGGGGGCGTCCAACGCGATCCCGTCCGACTCCGGGACGGGTGGGTGGGGATCGGTCGGCGGTCCGGTCACGAAGACGACGGGGGCGAACACAGGCACGAATGTGTCGACGCCGCAGTCGTCTTCACCGATCCCTGCTGCACCGGCTGCTATGGCAACGGGTGGGCACGGTCAGAGCGCACCCAAGAGCCAGACCGGTGCGACGAACGGTTCGACGAGCACCGTTCGCTCCGGTGCAGGTGCCGGTGCCGGGGCGAGCAGCGGGGTAGGAAGCGGGGCCGGGTTCGGTTCTGCGCCTGCTGGGGTGCGGAGTGCGTACTCGTTCCCCGGGGGCGTCAGCAAGGGCGGCGGCGGGACGAACCCGGCACCGGCTGCGCCACCGGCACCGTCCGCGCCACCGGCACCGTCCGCGCCACCGCGGCCGTCACTGCAGGCACAGTCCGGCGGATCGGCGTCCGGGTCGTCGTGGCGACCGTCCGGGTCGCCGGCCTACGGCCAGGGCCGGGGTGGAACGACCCGTCCGATACCGACCCGCCCAGGCGGGCAGGTGTCGCCGTCGCGGCGGGACCAGATGGCTTTGCCGTCGTGGGCGCGCGGGGCTGGTGAGGCGGGTCGACGCATGTCGTCCTCGGACCGACTGATCCCTCCCGGCCACTGACACCGGCCCCCTTTTCGAACTTCAAGGAGTAGATGATGACGACCGCTGATGAAGTGACCGGGACCAAGGAGCGGATCCGGTACGGCAACTTCCGCAAGCCGGGCTGGCCTGGATTGTTCAAGACCTCACCGGGTGAGAGCGCCGTCGTGGGTTTGTCGACGTTCCTGCTGGTGCCGTTGATGTTCTTCAAACTGTGGTGGCCGATGCTGGCGCTGGCGGCGTTCGTGTTGCTGGTCGAGATCCCGTTGGTGTGGCCCTCACGCAAGGGGTCACGGGCCCACCGGCTCGCGCGACGTAGGGCGTTCAGCGCCGCGCGGCGTCGTGGGGAGACCGCGTTGGTGCAGGGCCCTACGGGTCGCACCCCGGATGGTCGGACCCGGCTGCCGGGTATGGCTGCACAGACGGTGCTGCACGAGTGGGAGACGAACCTGGGTGACCCGGTTGGGGTGATCGAGTGGCCCAAGTCGAAGCTGTGGACGGTCGCGGTGCGGTGCATGCCTCCGGGTCGTGCCGGGCGTGATCAGGAAACGATCGACCGCCTGGTCGCGACGTGGGGTGGCTTCCTGGCCTCCCTGGGCCTGGAGCGGGTCGCGGGTGCGTCGGTGATCGTGGAGACCGTCCCCGGCGCGGGTCGGCGTCAGCGGGCCAGCGCCACCCGTGGCCTGGTCGAGGGTGCACCGGAGTTTTCCCGGATCGCGTTGGAGCAGGCTCTGGCGGGGGAGGACGACTGGGAACCGATGACCCGTGTGTGGGTCACGATCACCTTCGATGCGCGTCGCACGTTGGGTTCCAAGCCGCGCACCGAGGAACAGATGCGCACGTACCTGTCCGGCCGACTGCCGTTCATCCTGGGTGACATCCGGACCACGGGGGCCGGCGAAACGGCTCGGTTCTGCGACGCGCAGGAACTCATCGACACCGTGCACGGGATGGTCAACCCCTCAGCCGAGGCCGCGATCGACGAGGCCCGTCAGACTCGACGCGGGACCGGGCTGGACTGGCGCGACGCCGGCCCCATGCTCGCGCTGGAGCATTACGACCGGTGGGAGCACGACGGCGCGGTGTCGCGGTCGTGGGTGATGCTCAGCCCGGCGCGTGGTGAGCAGACCGATGAGGCGTTGGACCCGCTACTTGCTCCGCACGCGGAGGTTCAGCGCAAGCGGGTCGCGGTCCTGTTCCGTCCGGAGGAAGCAGTGAAGTCCGCGCAGGCCGCCGAAGCTCAGGTGAAGTCGGCCTCGTTCGGTGCCTCCAAGAACGAGCGTGTGACGTCCCGGCAGCGCGACGAACTGACGGCTGCGCTGAAGACCGAGGACGAGGAATCAGCCGGTGCCCTGCTGCAGCGGTTCTCGATGATCGTCACCGCAACGGCCTTCTCCGATGAAGAGCTGGAGTTCTCCAGCAACACCATCGAAGGGTTGCTGGATCGTCGCCGGCTGGGTCACCGCGTCGCGTACGGGTCACAGACCGTCGCGGCGATGGCCTCGACGCCCATCGGCCTGGTGGTCGCCCGCGAAACCAAGCTGCCCGACGTCGTCCGCGACGCCCTGTAAACCAGACGAACTGTTGAGGAGCCAGTGATGACTGACCTTCTGGAACGAGACCAGCACGAGGCAGCACGGGTCACCGTGGGGCGATGGGCCGGGGCGGGCCCGACCAGCCAAGAACTCGACAAGCGCGAGCGTGCGCAGCGGCGCAAGCAGCAGACCAAGATGTTGTTGAACCCGTGGGACGCGGCCGGGTCCGAGCCGGGAGAGCGAGGCTGGACCGGCCCCGGGGGTGGCCGCACGTTCTGGCGGGAACCGCCGCCGGAGATCCGCGGAACCTCGGTGCAGGTGAACGGGGCGTTCTACCCGTTCGGGATCAGTGGCGGTCTGCCCAGTGTCGGTGTCCCGATCGGCCGCACCCTCACCCCGGCCGCCGAACGGGTCAGCTGCGACCCGATCAGTTGGTTCCTGGCCAACCGGTTGCTGTCACCGATCATGTTCGTGCTGGGGCTGCCTGCACTGGGCAAGACGTCCCTGATTCGTCAGATGGTGTCGATCATGCCCAACTGGGGCATCACTCCGATCATCATGAGCGACATCCGCCCGGGTACCGACTTCGGCCCGGTCATCGACTCAATCGGCGGGTACCGCATCGAGGTGGGCCCAGGAGCGGGCACCATCAACCCGCTCGACCCCGGACCGATGGCCCGGTACATCGGGGACTTGCCGGACAAAGAACTGCTGGAATGCCTGGCGATGATCCGCAACTCCCGGATCAACCTCACGCAGGGACTCCTGGAGATCGTGCGTGGAAAACCGTTGGCAGACACCGAAAAGACGCTGCTCGCGGCCGGGATCGACGTCCTGGACCAAGAGCATGACGGGATCCCGGTCCTGGAAGACCTGGTCGCCGTGGTGGCCGCGCGGCACCCGCGCCTTCGCCAGGTCGCCTATGACCGCGGCGACGACAACCGATACGACGACCTGTCCGAAGGGCTGCTGCGGTCGCTGGCAGCCCTGGGCGGTGATGGGCCGTTCGGCTCGACGTTCGCCGGGCAGTCCAGTTTCGAGCTGGACCTGACCCGTCCGGTCGATATGGACCTGTCCTCCATCCCGCAAGGCGCAGACGAGCTGATGGGCGCGGCACAGTTGGCGACCTGGTCGCTGCTGTCGTCGACCGTCGCGGCCGCGAAGTACCTGGCCGGTGCCGGTGTCATCGAGGACCGCACCTATCTGCTGGTCGGAGACGAACTGCACCGACCGCTGAAGGCGTTGCCGGTGATCGCGAAGTACCTGGACGTGATGATCCGGTTGATCCGCACGTTGAAGCTCGGGGCGATCTTCTGCACACACACGATGGAAGACCTGCGCCTGCCGGACCCGCAGCTGACGACGCTGGCGTGGGGGTTCGTGGAGAAATCGCCCCTGGTCGTGATGGGCGGGTTGTCGCGTAAGGAAATGGGCAACCTGGTGACCGTCTTCGACATGTCCAAGACGGAGCAGGACCAGCTCGTGGGGTGGACCGACCAGCCAGCGGTGGACCCGGACACCAGCCAAGAAGGTGAACCGCCCGGGCGAGGGAAGTTCTTGCTGAAGGTGGGCCGGTCACCCGGTGTCGCGTTCCGGGCGAACCTGTCCCCGGTGGTCAAAGAGGTCAACGACACCAACAGCTCCTGGGATGAGTTGCGGGCCGCGCGCATGTACGACGAGCGGAGCCTGCGATGAGCGACACCGACTTGAGCACCAACGCACTGACTAGCGACGCGCTGACCGAAGCGGCGATCGCGGCTTGGCAGACCGACGCGCAGCACCGCGCCGACGAAGCGGTGGAGCGGCAGGTGCGGCGGGCCGCAGATCGGCAGTGGTTGGAACCGGACCTGGCCGGGCGGTTGTACGCCGCCAACGAGATGGCCGCCCAATGGTTCCAGGACCAGTTCGTCGGGTCGTGGGCGCAGCCCTACCTGGCCGGTCGGATGGACGTCGACCTGACCGGTGACCGGGGCGTCCGGCCCGGGTATGCGCCGGACTCGTGGCGCGACCTGGTCGACCACCTGCAACGCAATGGGGTCGACGAACAAACCATCCTCGAGACCGGGTTGGGGTTCCACACCAGCAAGGGCAACACCGTCGCGCTCATGCGCGACCGGTTGGTGTTCCCGATCCATGACGACACCGGCCGGATCGCCGGGTTCGTCGGCCGGGAAGCACCTGGTGCGGACAGCGGAGCCCGCTACATCAACACCCGCCAAACCGAGCTGTTCCACAAGGACGAACTGCTGTACTCGACTCTACCGCTGCCACGCGGCGGGCAGATCGCGGTGGTGGAGGGACCAGCCGACGCGCAAGCCATCACCCTCGACACCGGCGGCGCGGTGGTGGGTGCCGGTTGCCTGGGCACCGGGTTCACCGAGGGCCAGGCCGACCTGTTGGCCAGTCTCGACGCCGAGGTGACACTCGTGTTCGACGGTGACGCCGAAGGGATGAAGGCTGCTGGCCGCGCGTTCGAGATCTGCACCCGGGCCGGGTTGGATCCGCGCATGGTGCGGCTACCAGAGGGGCAAGACCCAGCATCACTGCGGGAGACCGCAGGCGCCGGGGCGGTCTCGGCGCTGCTACGGGATTCGCAGCGAGCCGGCCAGGTGTTGATCATCGACGCGGTCGAGGCCGGCCGCCCGGAGGATGCGTTGCGGGTTGCGGCACAGAGCCACCCGGCGTATTGGGCGCCGGATGCCTCGATCATCGCCGCCATGACCGGTGCCGACCTGCAGGACGTCCGCGACGCGTTGGCGGAGACGATCGGGGGAGCGGACCCGGCCTTTCCTGAGCGAGCGGCGCCGGCCTCAGCTGTCGCGGTGGAGCGTGAACCACGCGCTGCCGCAACGCAGTTGGGCGACAACCTGAGCGCGGAGGCCCTCGCCGCCGTCGCGGCCGCGGATGCTGGCCAGGCGAGCATGACCGATCAGATCCGGGCCGCAGCCCGACCCGGCGCGGCACCGACCGCTGACGCCGCCCAGCGACCCCGCGAGTACGGGCAGCCGGTCGCCGACTACGGCAGGGGTGTGTGATGCGAGATCCAGCACGGCAAGACACGACACAGAACGACGCGATCCTGGCCGGTGTTGCTGCGGCCGCGCTCGGTGTGGTCGTGGCCGCGGCGGTGGCCACCTGGTGCGCGGCTGCGGTCACCGGTCATGGCCACGGGTCGCCGATCGGGTGGATCAAAGCCCTGGTCGACGGACAGACCGGCTGGTCGACCGCCGCGACAGTGGTGCTGATCCTCGAGGCCGTGGCTATCGTCGCGGCCGCCGGCTACGGCGGCTGGCGGTGGTGGCAGTGGGACAAGTCCCGGGCACGGATCGACCGGAAAGCCAAATACATGTCGACCCGCCGCGACATTGCCCCGTACGCACAGCGGGCCGCGACCAAAGACGCGGAACGGTTGGGACTGACGACGCCTGGCCTGCCGCTGGGGAAGTCGATCGTGGGCCGAGCCGTCATGTACTCGCTGTGGGAATGGTCAATGGCGTGCGTCGTCGGCACCCGCGGCGGCAAAACGTCCTGTTTGGCGGTGCCGCGCATCCTGGCCGCACCCGGCCCGGTCGTGGCGACGTCGGTCCGTCCCGACCTGGTCTACGACACCAAGGTTGGGCGCGAAATGATCGGGACGGCCTGGACCCTGGACCTGCAGGGCATCGTGCGGGAGAAGGTGCAGCCGGGCCTTCCCGATGGTGGCAGCGATTGGTACTGGCCGATCCTGAGCGATGTCACCAGCTACTCCCGCTCCGAAGAACTCGTCGACGTCCTCTCGGCCGCGGTGATGAGCGCGGACGCCCGCACCGACGCCTACTTCAACTCAGCCTCCAGGGCCTTGCTCGCCGGGCTGCAGTTGGCCGCGGCGCTGGAAGGCCTGGAGTACACGCAGGTGTACGCCTGGACAGCCGACCCGGGCCTGAGTGGCGACCACGAGAGCCCGTTCGAGGTGTTAACCCGGCACGGGTACGGACTGGTGGCAACCGATATCCAGGCCAAGATGGATCTGACCTCCAAGCAGCGCGACGGTGTGTATGCCGGCGCGCAGGAGTGGATCTCGTTCATGAAGTCGCCGGAGATCGCCCGGTGGGTCGTCTCCGACGGTCCTGGTGAGCGGCGCCGACGGTTCGACGCGGCTGCGTTCGTCCGGTCCACCGACACCCTCTACTTGCTTTCCAAAGGTCAGGGCGGATCCGGTGGCCGCGCGATCGTGGGTGCATTGACGCAATCAGTGATGCGCGCCGGAGAAGAAGTGGCGGCGCTGCAGGGTGGCCGGTTGCAGGTGCCGTTGGTGCTGGAGCTCGACGAGGCCGCGAACGTGTGCCGCATCCCGGGCCTGCCGGACAAGTTCACCTTCTACGGCGGCCTGGGCATCATCGTCAGCACCTACTTCCAGAACCCCGCGCAGCCCGAAGAATGCTGGGGCGTCAACGGGTGGCGCCAGATCCTGTCCTCCTGCAACGCGTTGCTGATCGGCCGAGGCATCCGCGATGAGAAGTTCTTGCCGGCGATCGTGGAGATGATCGGCGCGCGGCACTTCATGCAGAAGTCACGCTCCCGCGGCCGCGGCGGCGCCACGACCAGCGACAGCCCGCACAGCGAGCAGATCGTTCCAGTGTCAGAGCTCGTTTCGTTGGACACCGGCCGCTGCATCCTGCACGTGTCCGGTGCCAAACCCATCGTGGTCGCGATGCAGCACTGGTCCACCGACCCGGACCTCAACGAAAAGGTCACCACCTCCCGGGCGGTCTATATGCCGGATCGGGAGAAGCCAGCCAGTGAGGGTGAGCGACCGGTCGCTTGGCTGCCTGCGAAGGAGAGCGCATGAAACGGCACCTGACACCCGTGAGCGGTCCCAGCACGGTTGGGACGGACACGGCAGCAGCCCCGACGCGTGAGGAGCCTGTGCGGCCCAGGACGGACCCGGCGAGGGTGCGACTTGAGCAGAAGCTCAGGACCGCTGAGGCCGTGGTGCGGGAGCTGGATCTGAAACGGTCCGAAGCGTTACGCCGCGCCGACGTCGCCGGCGAGCAGGTCGACGCGCTCGGTGCGGAGCTGGAAGCCGCCAGCAGCGGCGACCTGGACCAACGGGTCCAGGACCTCGACCGTTTGCAGCAGCGAGCCGAAGCGGCCGGGGAGGATCGCCACCGTCACGCAGCGCGGGCAGAGATCCTGGACGCGCAAATCGACCAAGCGGGCGCCACTGTGGAGATCGCCCGGGCAGACCTGGACGAGTACGACGATCGGCGGGCGCGGCTGGCGGCGATGACGTCGACGGCAGCCGGCGCCGATGCTGGCCAGGATGATCCCGACCAGGACGCGGTTGTGCTGCGGTTCGCGTCGCTGCCGCTGTTCGTGGAGGGGTACGTGCTGCCGAACTGGCGTCACAAGCGACCCAAGGAGATCAACTGGTGCCGTTCGTGGTGGTTGCACAGTGAAGCGATCGTGCGGCTGACCGTGTTGTGGGAGGCGTTCGAGGCGATGCGCCTGGAGCCGCCGCCGTCTTTGTCGGTGCTGTGGCGTGACCACATCGATGTGCACATGGCCGCCCTGACCAGCGATTCCGGCACGTTCGCACAGTGCGATCCGGTGGCCGGGACGCACCGCCCGCAGCCGATGTGGCCGGCGGCCGCCGCACCTGCAGGACTGTTCAAGCAGAGCGAGAACGCACACTTCACGACCCTTCCAGGACAACAGGAGCAGGCGCAATGACCGAAGAAATTGGACGCGAACTCGATCAGGTGTTGCGGATGGCGCTCATGGCTGCCGGCCAGTTCGTGGAACGTCGAGCGCACCGCTCGGCCGAGAAGGATCGTGCCGCGGCCGACCAGGTGCGCGCTCAGCAGCAGGTCGCTGCCGAACAGGACCGTGCCGCCCGTGAATGGGCTCGGGAGAACACCCGCCAGGCCGAGAAGTTCGAGCGTGAGCAGCAGTCCGCGGCACGTGATCTGGCCACGTTCGAACGTGACCAGGTCCGCGCTCTCGAGCGGGAATGGCTCGACGAGCGCGATGCGTCGCGGATCGTGTACCGGCCGTTCACCAACGGGTACACGATGGAGAAGGCGACCCCGGAGCAGGCCGCGAAGGCGTGGGAGATCGCCAAGTATTGGTCACAGCAGGACCCCACCGCCCGCGAAGCTGAACAGATCATCCGGGCCGCGATCGTCAAACAGTTCAAGCAGGAACCGTCCGCGATCCTGGAACGCGTTGCGACGAAACCCGCTGCAGCAGAACGCACCCCAGACCAGACCGACGCGCCACCGGTGGGAGCCGAGCAAGTGGCGGCCGCGGTCGAGTGGGCCGGCGCGGATGCGCCGGCCTATTACAGCCGCCACGACCAAGCTCGACTGACCGGACCGGATGGCCAGGTCGACCAGGCGGCCGCCCGTGCGTTGGTCGACGACCACCAGGCCTGGCTCAAAGACGGGATGCTGTCGCACGAGACCTTGACCCGGGAATGGGCGCGGTACATCGGGCAACCCGACCTCGACCCTGCCGCCGGCGTGGCACCCACACCGACCCAGCAGAAGGCGCTGGATGATGCGTGGACGCAGTCACGGCCGGGCATGGACCTGGACGAAGCACGTTTGCTGGCGCAGGCCACGGCACCGTCGTACTACACGCTGCACGATCCCGACCGCGCCAACGAGGCCGGTTCCCTCACCGCCGACATGCGGGAGCTGCGCGACGCCGGGCAGATCCCCGACGCGTCGCTACGCCAGGAATGGGCGCGGCACGTCGGTGTCGACCTGGCCGGCCTTGAGGGACAGGCACGCACCGACGCGATCGACACCGCGTGGCGTGACGGCGTCGACGAACGTGGCGCGTTGGAGGCCTTCGACCACCAGGAACGGATGGCCGCGGCAGGGATGGACCCGGAGATCTTCACGCTGACCGTGCAGGACCTGAACTCGCGCACCGTGAACGAGATGCGGCAGACGTACAGTGCCCGGTACGCGCAAGGCTTCGAGACCGGTCCGGTCGCGGAGGCCGAGATGGCCCAAACGTGGTGGACCGCAAAGACATTGGGCGTCATGCACCCCACTGACGCGATGGCCGCCGACGAACTGGAACGTAGTTTCATCAACCGCACCGGGCAGACACCGCAGGAGTGGCTGAACGCTGAAAGGACTGGCCGATCGGCCGCGTTCGTGATGGACGTGGCCGCCGATCGGGCAGCTGAGCACGGCGACCAACTCGACGCGGCCGCGGCTCGGTCGGAACGGGCGGCGGCCCTCGGGGTCGCAGCGTCGTCGACCGACTCGGACGTGGTCGAGGCAGCGGAGCATCGGGCCGGCCAGGCGCGCAGTGATGAGGTCAACGCCGAGACCGACGCGGACCGCTGGCACGAGCAAGAGCGAGGCCACGACACCGCGGCCGAGGTCGCTGATGAGTTCGAGGCGCCGTATGACCGGGCGGAGGAATCCGACTTCACCGCAGCTGGCGTCACCAGTGAGGCGCGCGACGCAGTGGTGACGTCGTCACACGGGTTCTCCCAATCGACGGCCGCGGCCGTTGGGAAGTCCACGAAGTCGACGAAGAAGCGGAAGGCGCGCACGACCCGGAACCCGTCGGTCGGGCGGGGCGCAGAACGAGGCGTCAGCAGGTAAGTTCGTTCGTAATAGTCAGACGGCCCCGCATGAACCCCTTGATGCGGGGCCGCTGCATGCGTGGAGCTACCGGCGTTCGCTGAAATAGAACGCGAGGGCTACGCCCGCCAACGTGAATACCGGTGTGGTGAAGGTCGCCCAGTCTCCGATGGGCTTGTCCGTGAAAATCCACCCGATGAACCCGCCGGCCATGGCCAGCCCCACGAGTACGACGCTGGCGTAGGCGAGGCGTTTGCGGACCAGGTCAGGGTGGCTCTTGTGCGGCGCCACGATGTCCTTGAGGGTCGCGCCGGGGTCCGCGTATTCAGTAATAGAACTATCTTCGCTGGTGGGTACGTCGGGCAGATTGCCACCATCCGACGAAGCCGCGTCCTTGCGGGCGGCCGCGTCACCCTCCGGGTTCGGCGCCGTGTGATCAGTCACTCTTAACCGCCGCGTCTTCCCACCGGTCGAGGACCGGATTGTAGAAACGGCTGAGGTTGCCGAGTGAGAAACCAAGACCTTGCTCGGTCCACGACTCCTCGGAGGGAACGGATCGAAGCTCTGGCCCGTCTGTGGGAGGGGAGGTTTCTTGTCCTTCACCAATCAGGAAGTAGGCCTCATCCAGTGACGGCTCTACAAGATCAGGACGCTCCCGATTCTCTTTCGTGGCAACGATGTTCACGCGATGTCGACCCTCCTCTACCCCAACACAACCGCACCTTGTGGGACGACTTAATTGCAATGATGTAACTCTGTGCTACTGAGCGTACGGGCCGGTGCTGCCACAAGCAACAGGATGCAACTTCTGTCATGTGCATAACGTGTGCATAAACGTGTGCATGTTGTGTGTGCACGATGCGCAGCGTGTGCATACGTCAAGCGGCTATTTAGGGTGAAGGCATGTTGACAAGGGGTGTGAAGTGATGGACGATAAGGCATCGACCACCACTGCTTGACTTATTGTCAAGCACGATGTATGAGACAGGGAGCTGTCCACCCTATGACTACGCGACTGAACGTGAACATCAACGACGAGACCGCCGCTGCTCTGAAGGAGCTGGCGAAGAAGAATCAGACGAGCGTGACTGAGATCGTGCGCCGCGCTACCGGTCTCTACAAGTTCGTCGCCGATGAGCTCGGCGAGGGATCCAAGACGCTGCAGGTCGTGGACGACAAGTCGAACGAGCGCACCACGCTGCACGTCCTCTAACCACGCTGGAGGTTGGGCGCAACCGCGCCCAACCTCGAAAAGGGGCCCGGAGTCAAGTGACTCCGGGCCCCTTTTCGCTCGGGAAGACCATCCATCCGGGGATTAGGGCTGCCGAGTCTCGATGCTGGGTCAGTCGCGCTCATACCCGCGATCTGCACCGTCGCGGGCTGAACGGCGCGGCCTGGTCAGGTCGGTGCGGCCAGGTCCCTGCGGTGCAGGCCCTGTGCGGCAGTGGCTGGCATCGCGCTGCGCCTCCAGCGCCTCCTGCCACTGCTCGGGCGTCACACCGTCCGGCGGGGTCGGGGGTGTGACTGTGACTACTTCGGGCGTGTGATCCTCAGCTACGACGTTGTGGGTGCCGGCGGCCACGAGAACGGGTTGAAGTTGTGTCTGTAGCACCGCCGCGCCGCGGTGTGCGTCGACGAGTTCCTGCCGTGCGCGCTGTGCATCGTTGAGTGCGTTCATGACGCGCTGCAGTTGCTTCATCACCGCGTACCAGCCACGAGTGCTGTCATGACCACCAGCACGGATCGCCAGATTTAGGTGGCGGGCTGCAAGGCCGGCGGAACGAGAGCGTCGGATCGTTGATCCGTGCTCGAACCCGGTGCGGGTGGTGACGTCACGTGGCCGCGGGTCGAACGAAACGCGCGCGTACTCATCGGCGACCTTCCCCAGCTGCGCAGCGTCCTGCGGATCGGGGTGGTGAACCGCTGCCAAAGCGGTCATACCGGCCGCCGAGGCGGCGTGCGATCGCCACTGCTCAATGTCGTGCGGGTCGGCAGTCTCCACCTCACGGGCGAACTGCTCGGTGTGGTGCGCGGCCTCGGCCAGATGCTCTGATGCGTTCACCGGTTCGTGGTCGGTGACGACTTCCTCTTCACGCCACAGCCGCAGCGCTTCGGCCCGTGTTTCGGGCGTCTCGTGCGCGCCCCATTGCTTGCGCAGCGATGTCAGAGTGAGATCCGGAGCGATCTTCGATGCGGCGATCATGAGCCGGTCGGCGGGGGCGCCGTCGGCCAGGCCGGCGCTGTACCCGGTGACCTGATCGCGGCCGCCCTTCGCCCACCGCGGTACCAACTCCAGGCCCACCATGGCTGCGTTGCGCAGCCACTCGGCCTCGGTGTTTGAACCGGTCGCAGTACCCCGTAGAACGCGCTGCAGGTGAACCCTGTCGGCGTCGATCGGACGGTTCGCCGGGATGCCGTTGGCTGCGTCTGCGGCGTTCGCGGCGGCACGTTCGTTGCCACGGCGTTGCTCGGCCTGGGTGTACGCACTGAAACCCGGTTGACGGTCCGCCGACTGTGCTGGCTTCTCGTAGGTGGGCTCGAGGAACGCGGAGAACTCCTGCTCCAACTCGCGGCCGATGCGGTCCGCGGTGTTCTTCGATTGGTGGACGGATGCCCACTTCTCGTCACCATCACGGCGGACCAGATTCACCACAATGTGGATGTGGTCGTTGCCGTTCGCGGACTCACCATGACGGGCGGCGTACCAGGCCGAACCGTGGCCGTTCTCGTCGACGAACCCAGCGCGCTTCACATACTCGTGAGCGAGCGTGTGCCACTGCTCGTCCGTCAACGATTCATGTGTTGGTGGCAGCGACATAGACGCGTGGAATACGTGATCCCGGCCCGTCGCAACCTCCCCCTCCCTGTGCAGTTGCGCGCGGCTAATGCCGCCGCGCGGTGCCCCACCAGCGACCGCGAGTTGTTCCACATACTCCTTGCGCCAGGCCGACTCGACAACACGACCGAGGATGCTCGCATCGGCCAATGAAAGGGGTCCGGAGAACTCCATCTCCAGGCCCGGTGAACCGGCCACCAGACGCGGGTTAGTGTGCTCGTTCGCCCGGCCTTTACCGAACAGGTAACGGCTCAAACCGGATGCGTCCGAACCGGATCGGAGAACTGAAATCCTCACGACCGCTCAGACTCCGGCAGCTTGCCAATGAGATCGGTAATGCGATCGGCAACCTTCGCGAGATGTTCGACGAGGGCAAGCAACTCCTGCTCCGCCTCCAGGCGCTCAGTCGTGTTCGCGATACGCGCCAACTGGTTCAGGTTGTTGCTGTCAATCGCCAGCAACCGACGAACCCCGTACAGCTCGTCATGGATCGCCGAAAGCTCCGCGGCGGCAACCACACCGCCCGCCAGCAACGCGCGCTCGTACAGCCGCGGAACACTGATGCTCTGCGCTGCAGCAAGCGCACTCACCCGCACCCACTCATCATCGGTGTGGCGGATGACCACGCGGTGCTGCCGCGGGCCCGATGCCGAGTTCGCGCGCCGCCGGCCGCGGAACAACTTTGCGACACGAGGCGTATCAGGCTGCTCGTCAGCCACGCCGAACCACCTCCCGCAAAGTCACGGCAACCGGCGCCAGCCGGGGGCCGAAAAGCCGTCTTTCGTGGTTTCAGCTTCTCACACTTCATCCGCCAGGCGAAGCCCAAGGATGAAGTTAAGGCACCTAACCCTCCGACTTGCTCCCGCCGAAGTCGGTGGCGCTTCCACGTTAATGCCCCTGCCGGGAACCGAAGCCCCTAGAGGGCGGCCTAGTGCGGCCCTCTAGTCGGTGGCCCGCCTACCATGAGTGCATGAGCGAGATCACAACAAAGGCACAAGAACTGCTCGAAGGGCGCCTCGACAGTGTGCGAAAGCTCGAGCAGGCCCACACAGAGGTGAGCCGAGCACGCGAACGTCTTGTCGTTGCAGAACGCGCGCAGGCTGAGGCCTGGAGCGTGGCAGCTGGGGCTGGCTGGACGCCGACGGAACTGAAGCGTCTCGGATTCCCACGACCAGCGTCACGACGGGGTGGCCGCCCACGTGGATCCCGAACCACTGCGCCTCAACCAGCCGACGGCAACCAGTGACCAATCAGGGCATCGTCCTAAGCCCGGACGCAACTCCCCGCGTCGCCTTCATCGGAGACCAGGAACAGTGCTCCAGCCTGCAGGGAATCTTCCCAACCGAGCGTCAATACACGGCCCTCGATGGCACGCTTCACCCTCCGGACTACGACGCATTCGTATCCGTAGGTCAGTCTGAGCGCCCCGCGATCACCCGGGGCGTCCTCTTCGGTCAACAAGCACTGATGATCGGATCCCGCGACTACCCGGTGAGAGCCCATTGCTCCACTGTGGCAACCGGCACGAAGCTTGTGATCGCGGCCGGCCTTGACGATGAAGTGACGGAATTATTGAAGCGGACAGTAGTGCCGGAAGCTAGCAAGCTGTTAGGTTCCGGGGCTCTGCGCGGCTGGATACTGAACCCCAACGTCCGCCCACCTTCCCTCAAGTCTCTCCTGTGCACGTCGGATGGCGTGGACTTAGTTATGCACGGCGCTCCGCGTAGCAACAAAGCAGAAGAGCTGTGGCTCCTTCCGTCGTTTGTGACCGACCGCAAGGCGTGGTTGCTGCTGGCTTGGCGTAGCTGGGCGAAATCCGACGAACGCCTGCCAGGCCCCCCGCACGGATACGAACACCAGGCATGGATGACGCCGGCGGAACTCAGTGCGTGGAACGCACTAAAGCAGGTCGAGGTCGACCGCGAGCGAATGCTGGGCGAGCTACAGAAACGTGAGGACGATGCACAGAGAGACCTTGACGCTGCCCAAGACGCCGCAGTGCAAGGGGCCCGCCGACTGCTGACCGAGGAAGGTGACGAACTGGTATCTGCGGTCATGGATGCGCTGCAGGAGCTCGGTTTCGAGGCGACCGACGCAGATGCTGCTTTGAAGCGGGGGGAGATGCGCCGTCACGACGTTGAGGTCCGGTCCCCAGATGCCGAAGGGGTGATCATCGCGGAGGTGAAGGGAACCAAGAAGGGGACGGCTACAAGCTGGTTCCAACAGATAGGCAGCCACGAGAGGTACTACATGTCCCAACACGCTGGCGACCAGCCGGCCGGAAAGTGGCTCGTCGTGAACCCAGAACGCGGGAAGGCTCCTGATGCGCGCGGCGTCCCTTACACCAACAACAACGCTGCGGATCTGGCCGTCTTCGGCCAGGACGGGGGCCTCGTCGTCCCAACGAAGAGCCTGTTCTCGTTGGTGCGTGACGTTCAGCTCGACGAGCTCGACGCCACAGCCGCACGACGGCTACTTCTAGAGACGACTGGGCGCTTGGATTACCCCTCGCCAAACACGGACGATGCTGGCTGACACTTACGGCGAGCAGCCGTGCAGCAGACCGGACGGACCACGCTCATAGAGGCAACTCAACCTCATAGGCGCCAGCCAACGGCTGCCGAGATGCAGTGGAGGTTGTGGCGGTTGCGTAGGCGCCGCGGCCGGCGATCGCGTCGTAGAGCACGCTGCGAGAGCATCCCAACTCACGGGCGATCTTCGCTTTCGGGACGCCGGCGCCGCGGCGCGTCGTGCGTGCAGCACCTGGTCGTGGGTGAGGAGGCGGGCACGTCCCTTGTATGCCCCGCGCTTCTTCGCCAGCAGGAAGCCCGCGCGAACGGTGACTCGCTGACCGGCCTGTCAGGACTGTTGAAGGCTCTCGTCTTGGTCGACCACGCCATCGAAGCGTGCGAGGGAAGCGATCTCCCCACGGATGACGCGACCCACCACAGCACGAGACAGGCCCGTCGTGGACGCGATCACCCCTTGGGGCTCACCAGCAGCCGCCATCTGCTGAATGAGGGTGTACTGGTGCCGGTTCACTCTGGAAGGGCGGCCAAGTCGGCGATCGCTCGCCCGCGCGGCCGCCAGCGCTGCGCGGGTGCGTTCGGTGGTCATCTCTCGCTCGAACTGCGCGACAGCGCCTACGACGTGGAACAGCAGCCGGCCTACCGGCGTCGTGGTGTCCAACGCCTCCGTGATCGAGCGGAACTCGACGCCCCGGTCTCCCAACTCGTCAACAACGCGGATTAGGTGCGACAGGGACCGGCCGAGGCGGTCCAACTTCCACACCGTCAGAACGTCGCCGGTTTCCAACCGTCCCAGCAGTTCATCGAGGCCAGGTCTCGACTCTTTCATGCCGGAGGCATGGTCGACCACGATGTGCGCGCGGTCGACACCGGCCGCTAGCAGTGCGTCGAGTTGCAACGCTGCGTCCTGGTCGACAGTGCTGACTCGCGCGTATCCCCATTGAGTCACTGTGTAACCACCTGGCTGCTCGAAAGTGCCGAAACTGAGAGGTTTCGAGCATACGGGTCAGTGAGCAGGGTTTTCGAACAGCGTTTACGGCGTGTTTCAGGAGGTCTCAGGGCCTGCTCGAAAACGATCGGTTACGACCCGGTGACCGGGTTGTGTTGTTCCTACAAGAACATGCACACCGACGGTCGCAGCCAGGTTCGTGCGCGACTCCAGCCCACTCAGGAAAACCGCTAGTCAACTAGCCAAGTGGATGGAAGGCTTGAGCGATGCGGATGCTGGATGAGAACACGGCGGTAGCGGCCGGCGGGTGGGATGCCCGTTGGGCGAAAGTCCTGGCGGTCGCGACGCATGAGGACGTAGGTGCCGCGATCATCGATACCAACGGGGACGGCGGTGACGTCGACCTCGATTGGTACGAACGCATCGACGGCGAATGGCAGCCAGGTTTCAGCGGCAACATCTCTGACACCGGTTCCAGCGAATCACCCACCGGATCAGCGCAATGGGGACGCGGGGCACCAGGATTGGAGACCCAGATCCAGCACCGGGGGACCCCACGAACCGTGTCCGTCGCGGACACGGGTTGGTGGCTGTTTGTCACCTCCAAGGGAGCGTAGGGCACCTCCGGGCGAGGCCACGACAAGTAGTCCTTCGATCCGAAACTCGTACCCGTCGCCGTGTCACGGCTCGAAATCGATCGACCAGTGAATTGACCGCTTTGTCCGGATCGAACCACAAAAACAAAGAGTTATGGATCACCCCTGACCTGCCCGAGCGGCCTCGGTGGTTGACTCCTGCGACGGCCGCGATGTCAGCTCAGGCTCTGTGCACTTCCCTCAGTGCGCCGCTGAGGCTCTTTCGCAGCGGGGTGCGAGCCAGGCAACGCAAGCGCCAGCGCGGCCAGAACGGCCTGTGGCGTCGCCAACTGACCCGGGCGATCCAACGGGCAGGCAGCGAACCTGCACAAACGTAGTACACAGGTTGGACTTGGACGTGTCGCCGGAGCTGGTGGTCGGTGGGACGATTCGACCTATGCCCAACGACCTGACACGACTGGCCGCGGCGATCGACGGGACCTGCCGTATCCGAGGCTCCTTCACGCTACGCAGCGGGATCACAACTAACGAGTACTTCGACAAATACCGCTTCGAGGGCGACCCGGACCTGTTGCGAGAGGTTGCGCAGGCGATGGTGCCACTTCTGCCGAGCGACACCGACGTCGTCGGTGGATTGGAACTGGGTGGCATCCCAATCGCAACGATGGTTAGCTCGATCACCGGCCTGCCAGCAATCTTCGTGCGCAAGGAGGCCAAAACCCATGGCACCTGCAAGCTGGCCGAGGGCGGGGACTTCACCGGCCGCACGGTGACTCTCATTGAAGACATCGTCACCACGGGTGGGGCCGTACGTGACGCGGCGATCGCGCTGCGCGAACTCGACGGAATCGTCCACACCGTTGTGTGCGCGATCGACCGCTCCGAACCGGGGCAGAACGTACTCGACCAAATCGGGCTGTCGACGGTCTCCATCTTGACCAAGGCAGATCTCGACACCGCTCGAAGAGTCTGAGAGCCGCCAGGTCCACCCTGGTCGGCCCGCTCAGCCAACCCTCCCGGACTCACATAGGGGCCTCGTTCGAAACTGTCTGAAGCACTTTCGAAAGTCGTCTGCGACGGTTTCGAACCGTTTGACCGTGCGCCCCCCGCGCACGGCGCGTCGCCCTACGAAACCGATCGTTACTGAGCGACGGCGACTGCTGCGCATCTAGGGTCTAGACCCTCGACGAGGCTCGTGCAAGAGACGAGTCGGTGACCCTAGATGCACGCGCCCTGCTCCAGATCCCGGCGTGCGAATGGGGTGTACCGCAGATGCACGTCTGACTGCTCCTTAAATTTTTGGTAAAGCGCGTGCCCGGGGTGGGTCTGTGCCTGTTAGATCAGCGCAGCGAGTCGGCAGTCGATCGGCTCTTAGGTGTTCAAGGGGTTCCGGCGTGGTTGCTGGTCTGGGTTTTGGTTCGTCGGGTGCTCGTGATTCTCGTGCTGTTGACCGTGACGTGTCGGGTTGGTTGCGGTGGTGTGCGTGGTCGACGGGTGCGGTGGTTGCTGCGGCGGCGTGGGGGATGCCTGCCGCTGACGCGCAGGCGCGGCCGGTGTCGGCGGTGACCGCTGGTACTGGTGCTGGTGTTGGTGGGGTGAAGCAGGCTGCCGCTGCTGTGAAGCCGGCGAAGGTGTCGTCGCGGCCGGACATGGTGTCGGCGGCGGTGTCGGCGCGGGCGCAGGGTTCCCCGGTGGAGGCGGAGGATGCGCGGACGGAGTACTCGACGTCGTGGGCGAACCCGGATGGGACGGTCACGGTGCGGGACTCGTTCGGCAAGGTCCGGTTCCGGGATGCCAAGGGTGCGTGGGCGAGCGTTGATCTGAACTTCAAGACCGGCACGGACGGCACTTTGGTAGCAGCCACGCCGGATGGGTTGCGGTTGGCGTCTGGGAGTAAGGACGCGAACGGTCAGGTCAATGCCGGTGCGGCGTTAACCGGTGGGGACCTGGTCACCGCGGCACCTGGTAAGGACCGGCAGGTCGTGTTCGGGTGGGGCAAGGGTGTCGGGGCGCCGAAAACTGCGGGGAACATGGTCACTTTCCCCGCTTCGTCGGGCGGCTCGGGTGCCTCGGGTGTGGATGTGCGGGTTGCGTCGACCCGGGATGGGTTTGAGTCGTTCTTCGACATTAAGGACGCTGCCACGTTGAACTCGTTGGTGTTGGGTGATGGTCCGGCCAAGGGCCGGGTCGGTGTGGTCTTCCCGGTGAAAACGAAGGGGTTGACCGCGAAGGTTGAAAAGGACGGGTCGGTTTCGTTCACCGATGCCAAGGGCAAGGTGCATTCGAAGCTGGCGCCGCCGCGGGCGTGGGACGCCAGGATCGATCCGAGGTCGGGGTTGCCGACCGCTGAGACCCCCGCGCGGTTGGATGTGACCCAGCAGGGCAAGGGCAAAGCCACGGTCACCGTGTCGGTGCGTCCACTTCGGCGGTCATGGCCGTCAGGGCCAGTACAGAGAGTGCGTCCAGCACGCGGCGATCTGTGGGGCCTCCGGGCTGGCTCCAGCGGCCAGCGGCCGCGTCGGCTCGGATCTGGAGCTGGTCAATGTGAGCGGCTATCGCTTCGGCGGCGGCCGCGAACTCCGGGGCATCGTCGCGTGCGGGTTGGTCGGTTAGTCCGGCCGCGACAGTGAGCACGGCCCGTCGCCAGTCACGGCGCAGCCGGTCGGCTGTGTCGTCGGGCGCTCTGCGCGCCCGTCTACGGCGCTGTGAGGGGCTGCGGGCGCTGCGGTAGTGCTCCAGGCCCGGCGCGGTCTCAGCGAGGCTCTGAGCGTCGCTGTGTCGCCATCCGGCGCGAGCAATGCCCAGGAGGCAGCGGAATGCGTGTGCGGAGTGGTCCTCGTCTGGTTCGGGCTGAGTGTGCAGCGCAGCGGCGGTGTTCTCTGTGAGGTGTTTGCGGGTCACAGGTACGTAGGGGTGGCCCTGAGCGTCGTGGGGGACGGCAGCGGTGTTGGTGTCCCCAGCAGGGCTGCGGGTCGCCCAGGCGGCCTCTCCGGCCTTCTGGCGCAGTCGCGTGACCAGGGCGCGGATATGCGCGGGACCGCTTCGAGGCTGGGTCAGCGCGTCAAGACTGCCCCGGATTGGCTCAGAGCGGCCTCCGGCTGCGTGAGGAGCACCGGGCGGGCGTACCGCCCCGGTCGCTTTGTTGGTCAGCGGGCTTGGGTCAAAACTGGCATGCAGGCTGCTCAGCAGCTCTGCAAGCTCGGAGACGACATCGGCGCTGATCGGCTGGGCCAGGCCGATCCAAATGTGGCGGCCGCCGGTCGGCCCTGATGAGCACACCAGGTGATCGACGCCCATAGTTTCCAGCAGCGCGGAGACAGTGGCGGCATCGTCGGCCGCGTGAGCGGCCGCGTTCTCTGTCTTGGCGTCGAAGTCGAGCGCGATCAGGTGGAAGTCTCCGGCTCGGTCGGCCAGGTGGACCGCCCACGGTCCATCCGGGGCGACATCTGTCACCCGGCAGGTATGAGAGTAGGTGCCGGTGACGAGTTCACCGGCTGCATCACGGGGCATCACCCGCGCTGTGGAGCGCGGGCTGATGGCACGTGTCAGTGCCCACGCCTCGCCGGTTTCAGGGCAGGGTGGTAGTGAGGGGGTGGGGTCGGCTATCCTGATAGCAACCCCCTTGGTTCAAATCGCAACTGGTCCAAAGGGTTTCTTCTCCTAGCAGGGAAGCAACTTGGGTCATCGGAGGTGGTGCTCCGTGATCCACAAGCCTCTCGGCCCTCCGCCCCTAGCAGGGCGGGGGGGCCGCTTGCTTCTCAGCTCACTTTTAGTTGTAGGCGCTCCTGCCCCTCAGCCTGTTCGATGTCCTCGGCGTGGTGGTCGAGGTAATCCATGACAAGCCGGGCAACAAGGTCGTTCCGGGTCTGACGGGTCATGCTGACATGGCGCTGTAGCTTCTCGGAGTAGGACTGAGGGATACGAAACGTGACAACTGCTCGGTCTCCCTTGCTTACCTGTGGCATTGCGTCCTCTTCTCCTATCGCCGGTACAGCGATTCCCACTCAACCACGAGTCAGGCAGCTCAGGGGGAATCTGATTCAGCGTGTCGCGCGCAACTTTCAGAGTCCGCGTGCTGCTGCGGCGGCAGCTTGCAGCCAGGCCCGCTGCGTGGTCGGACGCAGCGCGTCGAACTTGAGGTGTCCGTCAACCATCGCCGGGTCGAACGGGATTTGGACGACCTCTCGGGCGAGGGTGCTGAACCCGGTGGCAACCCGCCGAACCTCTGCGGCCGGGGCCTTGGGCTCGGCCTGGGAGACAACCACGACGGCGTTATCGGCCAACTTGGCGGAGTGCTCATTGCCTTCGGCCAGTCCGTCGAGCAGAAGCGCTCCGGCTTCTGCATGGTCGGCGCGGGTGGTGGTGGCCACCACGATCTGATCGGCCAGTTCGATCATCTTCAACCACAGCGGGTCGGACTCATCGTTGCCAGAGTCCATGAGGATCAGCCGGTAGTACTTGGCAAGCGCCTGATGGGTTCGGGCCACCATCGCGTCTGCGGCGACCAGGGTGTAGGGCCCGGCATCCAACGGCCGGGTGCGGAAGGCCTCGACCTGCTCATCGAGCTCGGCGGCCATGTCACTGACCTGGGACTTCGACAGGCTGGTGATCCCCAAAGAGCCGACCAGCTTGTCCATCCGGCGGGTGCTGACACCGAGCAGGTAGCAGGTGGCCACCACCGAGGTCAGAGCCCGCTCCGCGCGTTTCTTGCGCTCCAGCAGCCAGTCGGGGAAGTAGGAGCCTTCCCGCAGCTTCGGGACTGCGACATCGATGGTCCCAGCCCGGGTATCGAGCTCTCGGTGCCGGTAGCCGTTGCGCCGGTTGCTCCGGGATGCATCACGGGCACCGTACTCGGCCCCACAGACCGCGTCAGCCTCGGCCGAGAGCAGGGTGTTGATGAAGATCTGCAGCAGTTCCCGAATCAGGTCCGGAGAGGCCTGCAGGACCTCTTTCTCCAGAAGGGCCTTCAGGTCGATACTGGAAGGGGTGACGGTCATCGTCGTGGCTCCTTTCGAGAGTGCTGTGAGAGGTTCACTCGAAAGAACACGCGGTGGCCGTCACTGTCATTCCAACAGCCAGCTCACCGAGGCTCGTACACCACTATCCCGGACGCTACTCCACAGGACGCACCAGATCGTCGTCCACGCCGCCGGCATCACCCGCGCCAGAGACGCCGCCCCAGCAGCAATGCCCCGGCCGCCAGACCGAGCAGCACTGCACCTGCAGCGCAGACCCGCCCCCATCCGATGACAGCACCGATGACTCGTGGGTCGTATGTGTTGGTGCCGGCGTACTGGAATGGGGTGAGGCCTTCCAAGCCGGGCTCGGCACCGTTGAAGGACAGCTCGCCCCACGCCTGTCTGGCGGCCGGATATGGGTCGCTCTCGACGCGCAGGTCAGTGTCCATGATTAAGGTGGACCTGGTGTCCTCGTCGTACTGAGTCCAGGTTGTCTCCGCGGTGGTCGGAGTCTGCCCCTGGGCGAAGGAGACCCACAGATCCTGAACCTGCTCGGAGAGGCGACGGTTGGCGGCATCGTCGGCGACGAACGTCGTGGCGGCGCCGGTGGTGCCGAAGACGAATGGAAGCTCCACCGCGTGCGGGGAGCCCAGAGCGCCGTCCATGTCTATGGTCGGAACGGTCGCGAGGTACATGTGGGTCTCGACGCCGCGGGCTGAGAGCGCATCGGCCATGCGGATCGCCGGCATGCGGAACCCGACGTCGCCGATCATCGCCAGCTGCAGCTCCGAGTCAGTCAGATCCGGGCGTTCGGTCCGATACGCCTCGATGACCTCATCAGCGCGGTCGCTGACCAGGGCCTCCAGCCAGGGACGCGAATAGACCAAGGGGAGTCGTCGGATCACAGGCAGTGGGTAGTACCAGTAGCGGGCCTCGTCGAGTGTGGTCCCGATGATCACCGGTGTGCTCGGGCCATCTGGTGAGGCGATCCGCGCAGACGGCAGTTCGGGGATGAGCCCGCCATCGACCACCGGGTGGAACACAGTGTCGGAGAACTCGGAGGAGGAGTACAGCTTCGATGCGGCCCGGAGCATCTGTTCGGTGCTGAGCTCGAGCACCTCCGCCAGGTTCTTCACCCGAGCCTTCTTGGCGAAGGTCTTCGCCACGCCTGCGGCCCACTTGCGGGAGGCTACAGTGCCGGCGGTGCCGCTTTGCAGAATGGCCCGATCATAGAGTCCATCAGCCTCCGGGGCTCCCATGAGTGCGGAGATGCTGATCGCGCCAGCAGATTCACCTGAGACCGTCACGTTCCGCGGATCCCCGCCGAAGGCAGCGATGTTCTGCCGGACCCACTGCAGTGCGGCCATCTGATCCTTCAGGCCGTTGTTCATGCTCTGTGCGTACTCGGGGCCGAGGTCGCTGAGATCGAGCCAGCCGAACGGGCCAAGACGGTACTGGATCGAGACCACCGTCGCCCCGCGCCGGGCGAGGTCTGCACCGTCATACCAAGGAATGCTGGCCGATCCTGCGACGAAGCCGCCTCCATGGATGAACACGATCACCGGATCATTGCCCTCCAATGAGCGTGACCACACGTTGAGGGTCAAGCAGTCCTCAGAGATGGGCGAGCCTTCCGGAAGCTCCAGGCCTTCCGGAAGCTCCAGCTCGCTGTACTCCTGGGGACAGGCCGGGCCGAACTGCGTCGCCTCTCGCGGCTCAGTCCATGGTTCCGGGGGCTCAGGCGCTTTGAACCGCCGGTCACCTACTGGCGGTGCGGCATAGGGAATGCCGCGGAAAGCCAATATCGAATCCTCGACGGTGCCGCGCACCGGACCATATGCCGTCTCGACCACTGGGGTCTCCTGGCGGATCTTTTCCATCGTTTCCTCTCTCCGTCGCTCACCGCGTACAGGCTGATAGTATATTGTCATTAATGACAAACAAAAGGGAGGAGTGGTTGTGGGGCGTCCAAGTCTGGCGGAGGAGCGGATCGCGACGATCCTTGCTGCGACCGGTCGTTCTATCGCCCGCAACGGCGTAAATGGCACCACCCTGGAGAAGGTTGCCGCCGAGAGCGGAATGAGTCGCAGCCATATTCGGCACTATGTCGGCAATCGGGCTGACCTCATCGCGCTGTTCCGGACCCGGATCCTTCAGCGCTACGCGCCGCCGAGTCTTGCTGATGCTGAAGTGACCGGTATCAGTGCCACGGAGTACGCCTTGAACTTCCTGTTCGACCATGAAGTCGATCTGGACGAGTATGCCGGCTATTCACCGTTGAGCGTGGAGCCCTTGTTGGTGGGGGGTCCTGCGGCGTCGGCGTGTCTGCCTGACGCTGGTGCCTAGGATACGTGATTGATAGTTCTTCTGGTTGCGGAACCCGCGGCCGGTGCGCTTGATCTGCTTGATCCCGGTGTTCGCCGACTCGGTCCTGGCGTTGGTGACTTGGGTGCGGACGAAGACTTTGATCTCGGTCCACCACTTCGCCACCGTGGCGGCGAGTTTATCGGTCTCGGCCATGTCAGCGGCGGCCACGGCCATTTCGAAGTCGATCCGGGCGTTCTGGGCTGCTGGGATGTCTTTGGCGGCCAGCAGGGCCCGCAGGCGCTCCTTGACCGCCCAGGCAGCTGCGACCTGCTCGTAGTCCTCATCATCGAGGACTTGCTCTAACCGGTGGAGTCCGGCGTCGGTGAGTCGATCTCCTGCCCGGAGTAGCAGCATCCGGTGAGCCCACACCGAGTCCTCTTTCCGGCCCCGCCGGCCCAGGACTTCGCGGGTGACTCGTTGGCGGACCTCGGTGAGCATCTGGTTACCGAGGCGGACTACGTGCCAGTGATCAACGCTGATCTCCACCGCCGGCAGCACCTGGCGTACGGCGTTGCGGAACGCGCTGGAGGGATCGATCGCGACCACCTGCAGCTGCTCCAGCCACGCCTGGGAGCGTTGCTTCAGCCAGCGGGTGATGTTCGCGCTGGAGCGGCCATCGACGACGCCGAGGATGTGGCCGGTGTCGGCGTCGACGAAGGTCGACATCCACGGTTCGACCCGGCACCACTGAGCAGTCTCGGGGTGCTTGAACCACTTAGCGCGGGCGAAGCGGTGCTCATCAATCCCGAGTGCTCGTACCGGCACCATGTCGGGGTCGGGGATGGTGAGGGCATCGGCAGTGACGGCGGTGTTGATTGTTGCCCACCCAAGCTGGTAGCGGGCGCAGGTTCGCCAGATCGGCATCCCCTCATCCAGCACTGCTTCGACGGCGGCTTCCTTCAACCGGGCGGTGCACCGGGCACGGAAAGGAAGCTGGTCGGTGACCTGGGTGAAGGTCCGCCGAGCACAGGCGGCCTCGCTGCAGAGGAACCGGGGTTTGATGATCACCAGTTCGATGTCTTTGCCGCCGACGCCGAGGTCTTTGACCTTCTGGCGGGTGCGCTGATGCACCCGAGTCGAGACCACCCCGCAGTCAGGGCAGGCCGCCTCGACGCTGTTGGCAGCGGCGGTGACCCGCCGGCCGCCCAGCGGCAGATCACAGGCTGCGAGAACCTGGTAACCGTCCAGGTTGAACACCACCGAGGCCGGATCCCGAAAGAGCTCGGCAGGGCTGCTGACAGTGGGCAGGGACAGGTGTGGGCCCGTAGGCTGGAACATGGCTCGCGTCCTTCGGTAGACGATGTGATTCTTCGCAGAACCCATCATCCAACAAGGGCGCGAGCCCCTTGACTCACGACACCTCCACGCTCAACCGCGAATGGCCAAATAAGCGCAGCGCCGTTGAGAAGTTCGGCCCGCGCCGAGTCCCCGTGTGCGGGGACTTGTGCCCGTTGCGGCCGCGTGCATGATCCCTTGGGACATCACGGCCAGGCAGAGAGGTGCTGAACACTGCCGGGGAGTTGTCGGGCTCACGCTGCGGCTCCTTGCTCAACGCCTCGGGTGATGGGGCGGCCGGTGAGGTAAGCCTGGGCGGCGTGATGATCGGGGCGGCCATCGTCGTCGCGGGGATAGATCGGGGCCAGTGCGTCGGCGGTCATCAGCCCATCAAGACTGAGCTGTCCGGCGGCGGGACGACGGCGGGCCAGCTTCTTCTTCTGCGCGCGTGGTTTCCGTAGCCATTCGACTTCGGAGCACCACCAGGACCACAGGGCGCGCTCGACCTCATAGCGCGCAGCGCGGCGAGTCAGCCGCCCGGTGGTCTGATAACGATGAGCCGCGAAGCGGCGGCCGCTGTGTGCTCGTGCCCGCCAGGTGCGGGCGCGGGTGTTCTGTTGAGCGAGCCCATGAGCCTCCAGCCGAGTAAGGGCTCGGGCTGTGGCTCTTGTACTTTCTCCAGTGTTCTCAGCAAGGACCTCGCTGGTGGTCTGGGGCTGTTCGTACAGACGCGCGTAGACATTTCCCGCATGGTGCCCCAGGGCTCCCAGGGTGAAGGCATCGTGAGCGGAGGTTTCCAGCCTGGTAGTGAGGCGGCTCAGCAGTGCGCGGCGGGAAAGGGGGGCTGCCAGATGCGGGGGGCGAGATTCCTCTTGTGTCCAACTTCTAGAGGCGGCGCTGTGGAAACGTCCGTGGGGGTCGGTGCTCCAGCGTGCGGCGTTGCGGCCGTGGCCTTCGGCCGCTGCGCCGATCCAGCCGTCACGACTCAGCCGTGACAGGGCCAGGGAAACGGTTGAGCGGCCGATTCCGGCCATGAGGGCCAGGCGGCGCATGTCGGACGCGGCGTGGGCGAAGAACCCCGCACGGTCGTTCCCGGTCACCATCGACCCCACCTATGCTGCGGGCGCGAATATCGCGCCGTCGTTCGATACCCGGGTGCAAACCGATGGCGGGACCCTGGACTATTCCAACGACGCGGAGTTGCGGGTCGGGACGTTCAATGGTGGGTCCACGGTCGCGCGGTCGTTCATCATGTTCCCGACCGCTGCGGTGCAGGGCAAGCAGGTCACTGCGGCGTCGTTGTCGTTGTATGAGAACTGGTCCTGGTCGTGTACTGCGTCGGGGATGACGTTGTCGACCTCGGGTGCCCCCTCGGCGGCGACTCGTTGGGGTAACCAACCGACCATCTACTCGGCGTTCACCACCGCCTCGTTCGCCAAGGGTGCGTCCTCGGCGTGCCCGGCCGGGCGGGTGTCGTTGAACATGCTGCCGCTGGTCACTTCGGCGCAAACGAACAAGTGGACGCAGATGGCGGTGGCGTTGAAGGCCGCGAACGAAGCCGATTCGAATGGGTGGAAACGGTTCGGGTCGTCCGAATCGGCGAACCCGCCGTATGTGACGTGGACGTACAACCGGGCCCCGAACCAGGCCGCCGCACCGACGTTCGTGACGTCGGGTGTCTACGGGAACGTCGGGTACGTGGCCGGTGGGAAAGTCACCTTCACCACCAAAGCCGCCGATGCTGATGGGTCCCAGGTGAAAGCCCTGGTGGAGGTGCACAACTCCACCACGGTCAGCTCGTCCTCGAAGGTTGCGTCCTGCACCACACCCTTGGGTGCCTCCGCCGCTTCGGTGTCGTGTGTGAACGATATGGACATGCCTAACGGCGGCACGTATTACGTGCGGGCGTTGACCACGGATGAGAAGGGTTTGTCGGCGGGGTCCTGGTCGTCCTGGACCACGATCCGACGTGCTGGAACCGCGCCCGTGGCGCCGAGTATCTCGTGTCCGGGGTATGCGAACGGGTCCTGGACCAGCGCGGACCCCGCGACTGATGTGACCTGCACCGTGGCCACGTCCGGCAGTGGTGTGCTGGCCGCGACCCGCCTGGACATCTACGTCGATGGTGCCGCGACCCCGACGAAGAGCGTGGATGCGAAACAGACCGCGACCTCGACGACCGTGGTGATCCCGCGGACTGCCCGTGGTGGGCATTCGGTGCGGGCGGTCGCGGTCGGTGGGGCGAACCTGTCCAGCACCACGACCAGTACGTTCGGGTGGGGCCCGGCCTCGATGGTGACACCGGTCAACGGTGCGACCACTTCCGGCAGGGTCCGGGTGACCGCCACCGGAACGGCAACCAATGTGAAACCGGCCGCGCGGGTGCAGTGGCGCCTGGCGGGCACGGGAAGTACCGGCTGGGTCAATACCGCCACGGCAACCGTAACCACAGCCAACGGTGTAGCAACCGCGTCCGGGGTGTTCGACACGGCCAACGCGAAGAACGCCGCAGACGGCACCGAAATCCCGGAACGGACCCCGGTCACGTTCGAGGTTCAGGTGTGTTTCGACTTCACCACCGGTAGTGAGCAGTGCACCTTTGCCCAGTCACCGTGGACGTTGACGCGGGTGCCGCACGCGTTCGGTGACGGATACCCCACCAAGGACGCGGGCGATGCTGCTGCGGGTCAGGTGGCTCAGTTCACTGGGGAATACCAGTTGTCCTCAACCGATGTGACCGTCCCGGGGATGGCCGGTGACCTGTCCGTCGGACGCAGTCACTTGTCGATGGGTGGCGACGGCACCCTATCCGGATGGGCTAAGACAGGTGTGGCCTCCAGCGTGTTCGGCCCGGGATGGACCGCGTCCTTCGATGGGCCCGAGGCCGGCGCGGCCGGGTTGAGCGTGATCGATAACACCGGTTTGGACGGCACGATCGTCCTGGCTGATGAGGACGGGACCGGGTTGGTGTTCCGCCAACCCGGCGGCACCACGACCAGCGAGAAGGCCGGCGAATACAGCGCGGTCACCCAGGACACGGTCGACACCGGGTCCACCCTGAAAGTGACGGCTACGGACCCTGCGGCGGGTAACGCGGTGTCGATCACGTTGACCGATACCGACGGCACGATCACCCGGTACACCAAAACCGCGGAACGCACCGGTGCCGGTACCACTGTGAAAGCGGCACAGTGGGGTCCGCACAGTGTGACCGAGCCGGGTGCTGCCGGCACGACCACGTTCACCCGTGACAGTGCGGGACGCCCGACCCGGATCACCTCCGGGTTGCCGGACGGTTTCACTGCTACGGACTGCCCCGCCACCGGGTTGGGCAGGGCCGGGTGCCGCTACCTGGACATCAGCTACGGCACCACGAACGCCGGCACGGACGCGGCACCGGGCGAGCGGTCTGGTCAGGTGAAGACTGTGTCGGGTGTGGTGTGGGATCCGGCCGCCTCGGGCATGGTGTCAACGGTGATGGCGTCCTACGCCTACGACGGTTCCGGCCGGTTGGTGCGTGCGACTGATGCCCGGACCGGTTTGGTCACCTCCTACACCTGGGATGGTGCCGGCGCGTCGGCGTCAACCCGGTTGGCCTCACTCACCCCGCCCGGGCAGGCAGCGTTCCGGTTCTCCTATGACTCGGCCGCATCAGGCGCGAAACTGGTCACGGTGACCCGCGACGCGCCGGTTACGGGTGGGTCGCCCGTGACATTGGCGAAGTTCTTCTACAACCAACCGGTGGCTAGTTCGCCGGTACCGGACATCGCATCCAAGGCCGGCACCTGGGCGCAGACCTCACTACCCGATGCAGCCGATGGCGTGTTCGTGATGTTCGGGCCCGACCGTGCCGGGGCGGTGGGTTCGGTCATCACGACCGCGGATTGGCCGTACGCCGACGTGTCGTACACCGACGCGTTGGGGTATGAGGTGAACACCGCCAGCTACGGTGCCGGGCAATGGTTGCTGACCGCGACCGATTACGACACCCAAGGCAACGTGGTCCGCACCTTCGACACCGGCGCCACCTCAGGGATGTTGTCCGGGGACCTGCCCGTCACCGGTGCCACCGTGGATGCGAAGCACAGTTCCTCCTCGCAGTACTCCACCGAAACCAGGTACAACAACGACATCAAGGACGCCGCGGGGGCTGTGGTGGTCCCGGCCGGGACCCGGGTGGAAGAACAAACCACCCCAGCGGCCACGGTCACGATGCCGGACGGGACCGAGTTGACCGGTGCCCGCCGTACCGTCACCACCACCTACGATCAGGGCGCACCGAACGCGAACAAGAACCCGGCCACCGGTAAGCCCTACGGGTTGCCGACCACGGTGACCACCACCGTTGACGGAACCACTGTGAAACTCACCGAAACAACCAACTCCTACACCCCGGTCGTGGCCGGCGACGGAGACGGGTGGGCCCTGGGATCAGCGGTCAAGGTCACCACCGACGGCTCGTCCACGACCACCCGGTTCGACACCGCCGGCCGGATCATTGAGACCCGTGACCCGTCCGCGACCGCCGCGAACACCAGCGCATCCCCGCAAGCCACCCAAACGATTTACTACACCGCGGGCGCGAACGCCCGGGACGCGTCCTGTGGTGGCACCACCCAGTCAGCGGCTTGGCCGGGTCGGTCTGTGTGATCAAACCCGGTGCCGCACCGGACAGCGGTCCGGTGTTGCCGACGAAGAAAACCACGTATGACCGGTGGCTACAGCCGGCGGTCGTCACCGAAACCGCAGGCACGCTCACCCGAACCACGACCACCCGGTACGACGGTGCGGGCCGGGCCTACTGGACGAGCGTGACCGCACCGATCGGTCAGGCACGCGCCGCGACGTTCACCAAGTACAACGCCACCACCGGCCTGGTGGACTACGCGGGTGTGGCGAATGCGGCCGGGACCGACGCGACCACCGCCCGGACCTCCACCACCTATGACCGGTGGGGCCGCGCGCTGACGTACACCAACGACCAGGGCGAAACCACGGCCACCACCTACGACGGTGCGGGCCGGGTCTCGACCGTGACGAACCCGACCGGCACCACTACCTACACCTGGGACGGGACCGACGCCACCGGCAGCACCGAACGGCGCGGGCTCACGACCGGACTGACCATGACTCGGGCCGGGACCGGGGGTGCCTTGTCCTACAAGGGTGCCTACGACGAGAACGGCACCCTGGTCACCGAGCAGATGCCCGGGCAACTGACCCGCACCATCACCACCAACGCACTCAAGGACGAAACCGGGCTCGCCTACTCCGGCCAGGTCACCCCGACCACCGCAACCACTGACCCCGACACCGGTGAGGTCACCTGGACCCCCGGCACCCCGGTCACCGGCACCTGGTTCGCCTGGTCCACCGACCGTGACGGGATGGGCCGGATCGTGCGTGAATACACCGGCAACGGTGCCGGATTCGACGGAACACCCGGTGTCCCCGAAACAGGTGACACCTCCCATCTTCCTGTCGGGGAGGGGTTGGCGTACGACCGCAAGTACACCTACACCGCGCGGGGTCAGCTCGCGTCGGTGACGGACCGGACCGTCAACACTCCTGCGGGTGCGATCGGTCCGGACACCACCCCGGGCGAGGTGGCGGGCATGTACTGCCAGACCCGGTCCTACGGGTTCAACACCGACGGTGCCCGCACCACCCAGACCGTCAAGCAGTACAACGCGGGTGACTGCGCCGGAACACCGGACCACACCGCCACCAGGACCCACGCCTACGACAGCGCGAACCGGCTCACCACCGCAGTCAGCATCGACGGGGCCGCCCCGTCCGGGTCCTACACCTACGACGGGCTCGGTCGGCAGACCACCCTCCCGGCCGGCGACACCCCCAACGGTGGTGCCGCCGCCACGCTCGGGTACTACGTCGATGACCTACCCGCCAGCGTCACCCAGACCGGAGTCACGACCACCTTCGCCCTCGACTCCGCCGGCCGCCGCGCCACTCAGTCCACCACGGGCGGGTGGGGTGATGGGCAAGCCGTTGTGCGGCACTACGGCGACAGCAGCGACAACCCGGCCTGGTCGGTCACCACCCCCAAGAACGGTGCCGCCGAGCTGGCCCGGTACACCGACTCCATCAGTGGTGACCTCGGCGCCACTATCACCAGCACCGGTGACGCCTCTATCAGCGTGGTCGATCCGCACGACAACGCTGTGACCAGCATTGCAATCCCCGCGGCTCAAACCTCGGGGATGGCCGCGACGGTCGTGACCGGATGGGCTCGGTGGGGAGAATACGGATCCCCTGCAGCCAGCCCAACAGTCACCGGGCCGCTCGGCTACGGGTGGCTCGGCGGCAAACAACGCGAAACCAGCACCGACGCCGCCGGCCTCACCCTCATGGGAGTCCGCTACTACAACTGGACCACAGGCGCCTTCACCAGCCCCGACCCCATTCCCGCAGGCAACCACACCAGCTACGGATACCCCACCGACCCCACCAACAACACCGATGTCACCGGCCGAGCGAGTGGCAGTTCGAACAAGTGGGAAAAGGCACTCTGCGCACTTAACATTAGCGACTGCGTATACGTTCGGCGAATCGTTAACTGGTCAACATCGACAGCGAATGCAGCATACCGCGACGGACAGCGCCGGAACGCCATGCGTCATATGATCTGGCAGGCGATGCTGACGTGGTGGCTGGGGGCAACTAAAGCGACAGCATGGGGGAATGCCCATGAAAAGACGACCACATTCAGGGGTGACTCAATCCGCGACCAAAAAAACAATGTGGCTGGAAGGGAGTTGGGACGTGGGCTGCGCAACAAGTATGGGAGGGTCGGGTGGAACACAGACAACGCGATGCGTGCAGCAGTAAAATGGGCACGTGGAAGGATAGACCGAGGTATATACGCGAGATGTACGGGTTCATGGTCGTACTGCGGTGGTTAACGTAATGGCTGCCCGATCAGCACGAGTTGTGTTCGTACTACTTGCCGTAATCGGCGGTGCGGCTGGACCAATGGCTGCGTGCGCACCAGGGCAGTCTCCTCGCTATCTCTGCGAAGAGAAGAATGTGCAAGCGAGCTTTCTTGAATTGAAGACGGATCTCGAGCAGATAGGGGCAAGGGTTCAGGATCGTTTGATGTGTGATAGCGATGATCCAGCGCCGGCAGCGGATGGCGAGATCGGAGCGCCCATTCCGAAGGCTGTTGCCGGATGTATATCCATGTCACCCACTGCGTCAACCAACAAAGGATCATCATTTGAACCGCGACCGTTTACGTGTCGCCGGCTGGACGTCACCTGGATTCTATTCCTCGAACCGGATGGTGGCCTCCAGATTAATTATGATCATTAGCCTCGAAAATAGCGTCCGATTTAACGAGCCCACGGTTCGGCTGCGCCCGGACGGTAGAGGCATATTGAGCGAATCACCGACCGGATTGTCGGCTCATCCCAATCGAGGGATGTAGCGGGGGTGTGCGCCGGCTCGCGCATGAGCCATTCGGGCACAGGCCCACGGACCTGCAGGTTCGGGTGCGTCGCTACAGGTGCGCATACTGCGGGCGCATGTGGCGGCAGGACACCACGGCGGCCGCGCCGCCGCGGGCGAAGATCTTTCGCGTCGGGCCCGGCTAGCCCCGATCGTTCACGTGTCGTGATCTGACGCGGGTCTTGAAAGCGCGAAAGTGCCTGTCGCGTAACGAGATACTGGACTTCTCAACGGTTCAGATCGTCGTTTCGGAAGGCACTTCGCAGGTGAAGCGTAACGCGTGGTCGGCAGGGTTGTCCGTGACCGGTGATGGTGTCGGAGTAGTGGCCCACGCGGGCAGTGTCGGACTGCGGCTGCTGGCCGACCGGGTTGGGCTGACCGGCGAGTTGTCGACGGCGATGTCCCGTGGTGGCTTCACACCTGGTCACGACCGTGGCCGGGTGCTGGTCGATGTCGCGGTGATGATCGCTGATGGTGGTGAGGCGATCGCCGACATCGACGTGTTGCGTCACCAGTCGTGCGTGCTCGGTCCGGTTGCCTCGCCGCCGACGGTGTGGCGCGCCCTGGACGAGGTCACCCCGGGCCGGTTTAAGAAGATCGCGGTCGCGAGGGCCCGCACCCGCCGCCACGTGTGGGCCCACCTGCCTGGTGGGGTGCCCGCAAGCCAGGTCGCCGGGACCGATCTCGGTGCCACCGTCGTGCTCGACGTGGACGCCACGATCGTGATCACCCACTCCGAGAAACAGAACGCTGCGGCCACGTTCAAACGGACCTTCGGGTTCCACCCGATCGGGGTGTGGTGTGACAACACCAGCGAGTTCCTCGCGGCGAAACTACGGGCCGGGAACGCCGGGTCGAACACCACCACCGATCACATCGAGGTCCTGACCGGCGCGATGGCCCAGATCCCCGGCACCCACCGTAAGAAGCTGTTGATCCGTTCCGATGGTGCGGGCGCATCCCATGGGCTGCTGGACTGGCTCACCGAACAAGGTCAGATCCGTGGCCGCAGCCTGGAGTACTCGATCGGGTTCGCGGTCACCGAGAAGATCCGCGAGGCGATCAGGCTGGTCCCGCAGCAGGTGTGGTCGCCCGCGACGAACGCGGACGGCGGGGTGCGCGAGGGTGGTGACGTCGCCGAACTGAGCAGTCTGCTGGACCTGAGCGGTTGGCCGGCCGGGATGCGGGTGATCGTGCGCCGTGAACGGCCGCATCCCGGTGCGCAGCTGTCGCTGTTCGAGGAGACCGACGGGTGGCGCTACCAAGCCTTCGTCACCAACACCAACACCAGCACCGGGCAGCTCGCCTTCCTCGAAGCGCGGCACCGGGCTCATGCCCGGGTCGAGGACCGGATCCGGCACGCCAAGGACACGGGCCTGGGTCGGTTCCCCTCGCGTGAGTTCGGCATCAACAGCGCGTGGTTGACGTTGACCATGATCGCGGCGGATCTGGTCGCCTGGACCCGCCTGCTCGCGTTCACCGCCGACGCCGAGGTCCTGGCTACATGCGAACCGAAAGCGTTGCGGTACAGGCTTCTTCACGTCCCCGCCCGGCTCATCCACGGTCAGCGACGACGACGGTTGAAGATCCCTGAAACGTGGCCCTGGGCGGCCGCGATCGTCGCGGTCTTCGCGAACATCGCCGCCATCCCGTGGTCAGCCTGACCCAACCCGTCCGCCCGCGACATCAGCACCCGGAGAACCGCAGACCGGCAGCGCCAGCCGGCACGACGTCATACCCACCCACCGCCATCGAGCCACCTCACCCAGCACAGCCGTGATCAGCTTCCCCATGAAAGACCGGGGCTAGCAGACAGCCCCGAAGGGTGGATCTGTCGTGACAGGTGGGCGGGTCTCGACACTCACCCACCCGCATGGAGACCCCGCCGGATGCGTGAGCACGTGGACAAGGCGCATCATCTTGAGCAGCCCGGCTGTGACCTGCTCCGAGCCACACAGCTTCCAGCCCGTGCGCGCACGCCTGGCGGAGACTCTCGTGATTATTATACGGGATAATGCATGGAATCCCGTGTAATAAGTCGTAAGGTGGCTGCCATGACCACGCCGGCCGACCCACCCGCAACGCCCTCGGTCTCGGTCTCGGTCTCGGGGACAGTCGCACGGGCACCAGCGACCACGGATGCGGTGCGGCTGCTCGACGACGTGCCGCTCACCGAGGTCGAGACCGAGTACGTCGAGGCCGCGCGGGCGGCGAACACGTTGCGTGGGTACCGCTCGGACTGGACCGAGTTCACCACCTGGTGCGTCCAGCACGGCCGGGACCCGTTGCCGGCGGCCGCATCCACGATCACCGGGTACCTGTCCGACCTGGCCAAGGCCGGCGCGAAGGTCGGCACGATGAGCCGGCGCCTGTCCGCGTTGAAGTTCGTCCACCAGTTGCAGGACCTGCCCGACCCCACCAGCAACGCCCGGGTGGTCGCAGTCTGGGAAGGGATCCGCCGCACCCACGGCGCACCACCAGACCAAGCCGCTCCGCTCATGCCCCCGGAGCTGTTCGACGTCCTCGCCGCCTGCCCCACCACCAAGACCTGGAAGACCAAAGGCAAGGCGCCCGAACCCGACCTCGCCGGGCATCGCGACAGGGCGCTGCTGCTCGTCGGGTTCGTCAGCGCCCTACGCCGCAGCGAACTCGCCGCCCTCCAAGTCGAGCACGTCGACGAGCACCCCAACGGGCTCGTCCTCTCACTACCCCGGTCCAAGACCAACCAGCACGGCACCGAAGCCGAACTCGTCGTCCTCCCCCGCTCCGGCAACCCCGACCGGTGCCCCGTCACCGCACTGCGCGCCTGGCTCGAACTCGCCCAGATCACCACGGGCGCTGCCTTCCAAGGAGTGACAAAAGGGAACAAGCCGACTGGCCGGCCACTACATCCCGAGTCGATCAACACCCTCGTGCAGCAGGCGATTGCCCGCGCAGGGATCGACCCACTCCCCTACTCCGCGCACTCCCTGCGCGCGGGGTTCATCACCTACGCCCACCTGCGCGGGGCGACCGACCGCGCGATCGCCCACCAATCCCGACACAGGTCCCTCGCGACCCTCGGCGGCTACGTCCGCATCCACAACGCCTGGACCGACAACGCCGCCACCAGCCTCGGCCTGTAATTGAGCTACACGCGCCACGAAGGCGCAGCTCGCGGCCGAACAGCACGAATTCACCTACCATCAAGGCATGTCTACGGTGCCACCAGAACCCGACGACCAGGGCTCCTCGCCGATCGTGGAACCTGAGGGTCCGCCCACCGGCGTTGTGATCAAGCACAGTGCAGAAGATGACGACAATATGGTGGTCGCGGATGGCCAGTAGCGACAAACCGGGGCCTGCCTCTAAACCTCCCCCTCCACCGACCGAGTCGGTATTGAAGAAGTGGGCGAGCAAGCAGAAGCCACCGCGACCTACCCAGCCCCCGCCAAAGCGGTGACGCCCCCCAACGAATCCGCGGCCGCGCCGCAGGGAGCCTCCGAGGGCAACGTGGAACAGAGCGTCGGTAGCGAACTGATCGAGCTCCTGACCGCCCAACTGACTCTCGAGGTCCAACGTCTCGATCGGCACCTTGGGCGACTGGCGACCTTTCAAACAGCCGTTCCTTTCACGATCACAGTGCTGGGCGCAGCGGCCGCAATCGGTCGATACGCCGCGCCGACGGCCCCCACCCCGTCAACCGCACCTTGTCCTTGGATCCTTCTCGTGGCCGCCCTGATCTCGCTGATCACCAGCTTCGCAATCTCTCTACATGCCATCGACAAGTCGGGCGTGGCTGGCATGTCCAGCGAGCAGCTGAAGAAGTGGTTCCCCGACCACTGGACGACACCTTCTGTCGAGCTTCGCCGATACCGTTGTGAAAGCATCCTCAACGCGATCGTGGCTCAGGAAGGGGTCGCAGATCGGCTTCGCTCAGCGTGGAGATGGGCCGCTGGGGCCCACTTTCTCGGATCCGTCCTCTCAGTTGGGGGACTCCTAATTTTGTTGACGTCGTAACCCTCCTGACGTCAGCGGCGCACCCGTTCAACGACATGACGGCCTGTCGAGCCACGCGAACAAGTGTTCGCCAAATGGTCAAGTTGTTCGGCGGGTCCAGCCTCCGACGCGGCCGCAGCGGTGGGAGACTGTCGGGGTGACCACGCCGCTGCCCCAAGAGCCCGATACGGGAGCGGCTAGGAAGGCTCGTGGGGCGTTCTTCACGCCTCGCGTTCTGTGTGACTGGGTCTCGCAGTGGGCGATCCGTTCCGTCGATGATGTCGTGCTCGAGCCGTCGTGCGGTAATGCCGAGTTCTTGCTGTCGGCGGGCCGGCGCTTGTTCGCCCTTGGAGGTTCGGGAGCACAGTTGCGTGGTGCCGAACTGCATCCCGCGTCGGCATGGGCCGCGGCGCACCGGCTGGAAGAGGCTGGGTTCGCAGCGGATATTCACGTTGGTGACTTCTTCGACGTGACGCCTACTCGGGACGTGTCTGCGGTTGTGGGTAACCCGCCCTACGTCCGCTATCAAGGCCATAGCGGTGAAGACCGGGTCAAGTCGCGTCGAGCGGCACTGTCTGCTGGTGTTCGGCTGACTGCTCTGGCGTCGTCCTGGGCGGCGTTCACGGTGCACTCCGCAGAGTTCCTGGCACCGGGCGGCCGACTGGGCCTGGTCGTGCCGGCCGAGTTGCTGTCGACGAACTACGCCGCCGCTGTACGGCGGTACCTGCTGGAGAAGTTTGCTTCCGTCACTTTGGTGATGTTCGAGGATCGAGTCTTCCCCGGGGTGGAGGTGGAGGCCGTGCTGCTCTTAGCGGACGGGTTCGGCCTGGGCCCAACGGATCACTTCACGGTCACTCAGGTGCGAGACGCAGCCGCCCTCGCCGGCGGTGGCGTTCAGAGCACGTGGGCCCCGGCGTCTTTGGACGAGAAGTGGACGCCTTCCCTGATTGCTGCGGATGCGCTCAGCACCTACCGGCGTGTGGTGTCGGACGAGCACTGGTCCCAGTTGTCCGACTGGGGTGAGACTTCACTGGGCGCGGTCACCGGACACAACAAGTGGTTCACCATGACCTCCGTGCAAGCGGCCGATCTGGCCTTGGATCGGGGTGACTTGGTCCGCATCTCCCCTACCGGGTCGCGGCACCTGCGAGGACTCGAACTCACTGCGGCGGCTTTGAACGAACTGGATGCTGCCGGTCAGGGAACATGGCTGTTTCGACCGCCAACGGATCCGTCGCCAGCAGCGTCGCGACGCATCAGCGCCGGCCAGGAGGACGGTGTCGACCAGCGGTACAAGTGCCGGGTCCGCAAGCCGTGGTGGCGGGTCCCGGTGCTGGCGCCCCCGGACCTCTTCCTGACGTACATGAACGCTGACACCCCCCGGCTGGTCAGCAACAGCGCGCGCGTCCTGCACCTGAACTCCATCCACGGGGTCTACGTCCGCAAGGGCCAGAAAGAACTGGCGCGAGAGCTACTGCCCCTGGCGTCCATCAACTCCATCACCATGCTGGCCGCCGAGACAGTCGGACGCGCCTACGGTGGCGGCATGCTGAAGATCGAGCCTCGCGAGGCCGACTTATTGCCGGTGCCCGCACCCGAACTGCTGCGCGCCGCAGCCGACGAACTCCGCGCGGTCAAACCCTCGCTGGGCCAGGCGCTACGGGGTGGCGATCTGTTGGCCGTTGCCAAACGCGTCGACGACATCCTGCTCGTGCAGCACCTGGGGCTGAAACGAGCCGACTTGGCACGGATCCGAGCGGCCCATGCCACGCTCAGCGACCGGCGCAAGGCGAGGTCGAAGGGATGACACGCGTTGACGACACTCTTGCCGCGGCGTTGAAGGGGCTTCCCCCTAAGCCTGCCGATGACGCTGGCCAGGCGGAGAAGAAACGGTACTCCGAGCTGATGTCGGCCGCCGTGGCGCAGGCGTTCGCCGCCGAGTTGCGGGCTCGCGGGATGGTGGAGGCACGCCCGTCGCCGCCAGGAGTATCCGGGGCCAGCGGAGCCGAACGACGCCTAGCCGGCGGACTCGGCGCCAAAAAGGTCGACGTGTCCTGGGCCACCGAAGAATCCGGGCTGATCGCCGCGATCACGGTCAAGACAATCAACTTCCGCGACAACAAATCCCGGTCCTTCCAAAAGAACCTCACCAACCGTCGCGCGGACCTGCTCAACGAAGCAGTCACGTTGCATCGTCGCTTCCCTTACGCCGTGCTCGGCGGGTTCTTCTTCATCGACGCCGACGCCGCGAACGACGGCACGACCCGCCGACAGTCGACCTTCCTCAACGCCTTCCCCCGATTCCGACTGTTCACCGGCCGAACCGACCCAGCAGGCCGCGACGAACAGTACGAACGCCTCTACCTCGTCCTCGTCAGCGCCAACCCGTTCAACCCCACCTGGCGCTGCTTTCACATGACCGACTCCAACAACGAAGTCACCCTCGACGACGCACTCACCGCCATGGTCGACCTCATCGTCGAACGCAACTTCGATACCTACGAAACCGACGGCAACGGCGGCGTACAGAAACTAGGCTGATCCCCGCGAGCCGGAGCATCGCACCGTTCAGCGCCCGACCAGGATTTGGCTGGGTGTACCCCATTCCGCGCAAGTAGGAACCCCCTCAGATGCGCACTTTTCACCACCGCGCATCTAGGGATACTCCTACTCACACAGTCGAGAGCTCAGAACAGGCGGGTCATCATCGAACCGGCGGGCAGCCCTAGCGGTGTAGCAAAAACCTTCGTTTCAGCTACCGCCCCTCCGTGGGTGCTGAGATGGCCAAGTCCGATGTGCGCCACGCGATGAAGAATGCACACATGTCGCGCATCGGCTTCTTGCACACGTCGCCAGTCCACGTTCCAACTTTCGACAACCTTCTGAGCGAGGTCGCCCCCGAAGCGCACCCCGTGCACGTGGTCGACGAGTCCCTTCTAACTGATGCCCGCGTGAATGGTCCACAGTCGGTCGCTGACCGCTGCTGTACCAGAAACGGTCATTTCCGGTCGCCGCGCAAGTGGGGATAGACGGCCGCAGCTACGTCGCCGCCGATCGCGTAGCGCCGTGCCCCGTCCTCGTCGACGTGAACCTCGAAGGGTGCTCGATCGATCTGTTGGCCAGGTGCCTCGGCCCAGGCGGCGTTGTGCGCCGCAACGTAGCCCGTGGGCGTCGACCAGGCCTCCGGGAGTGAAGTTCCGACTCCGAGGCGAATGCGGTGGATCGTGCTTTTGGGGATGCGTAGCGCTTTCGCGATATCCCGTGTCGAGTGGCCCTGGTGGGTCGCCTCTCGCACGTAGGTGTTCATCGCCAGCCGGGCGACGGTGGCGGTGTCGGCCGCTGCCGCGCGCGCCGCTTCGTATGCCGTCAAGGCTTGGTCGAGGGTGGGGTTCTCGCGCATCTGCATCCTCCTGCGATCTTGGCGTGTCCCACGGCGGGACACGCCGAATGTCCCACCGTGGGACGACCGATGTCAAGGCCTGAGATCGGTCGTTACCGGGCGGTGAAGAACAGCCACAGGCCAGCGATGCCGAGGACGAAGGAGGCGGCCGCCGCGACCTCGGGCGCGGTCACGAGCTGGGCCGTGTGGCTGTGGGTGCTGAGGTCGCATCGCCGGAACGGCCCAGGACGCGCCTTGGCGCAGCGTCCCTGAATGGTCCCGTTCCACGCCGTGCAGCGGTAGGCCAGCCACGCGGCCACGGCGAAGGGAAGGAGCAGCAGCAGGCAGGCCAGAATGACCGCCCACACTCCGCCGGTCTCGTAGAACCGATCCCACGACTTCGTGACAACGAGAAGGGCCAGCAGGTCGACGAGACTCACGCCTCCGGCTCCGGCCGACGTCCCGAACCGGGACGGTCCCTGCGGTGCTGCCGGGCGTGGCCTCGACGCGGCCACGGGTCGGGGTGCAGTAGCCCACCCACTCCCGGTGCCTGACAGTGGGCACACCGTGCCCGGCCGATGCCGTTGCACCTTGCAACGGCTGTTGTACTGGCACACGGTTCAGTCCTCCTCGGTGCCGGCGGGAGTGGCCCCGACTCGCGGCTTGTGCTGGCAGGCGCAATGCCGCCAGGGCTACTCACGCCCGGCGATCGCGTCAATGCACGCGGCCGACGAGTGCGGCTCACGGCACGCTGGGCAGATCATCGGCTCGACCGGGAGCCCAACACTCCCCGGAAGCCCCGCAACATGGCCCATCCGATGAGACCCACTGAGGCGCCATGAAACAGTCTACGCGCTCGGCCGAAAACGGTGCATCCACGTTTCGGTCGGATTTCGTTTCGGTCGCCAGTTTCGGGCGGCCTCGACGTCCAGGCTTTTCGGGCTTGCTACTGGCCGCGCCTGGGCCGTCAACAAACGATCGTTAACGGACGCTCCCACCGTGCGCGGCAGGTGGGTCGCGCGAAGTGCGCGCCCATGCCGACGCGCGTCGCGAACGGAAGACCCCTCCTAGGAATCGCCGGGGCTGTGCTCACCTCCCTCCTGCACCCAGCCGCGGCCTACGCCGATGAGCTGGACGGGTTTTGTTTCAACTCGCCAGTCACCCGACGAGCGGCCCGAGGTCGGGACATCGTCCGGATGCGGCCGATCGGGGATCATCGAGCACAGCCATGGCGAGTCGGTGTTACGCCACGCGCGTGTAAAAGGATTGACACTCGAAGACTTTGCATGTAAAGTTTTTTACATCACTTCAGGATGAGCCCGAGAGGATTGATTGAAGTCATGGCACAGCGACACGAGATCGAAGCATGGGTCAACCCAGACGCGTGGGACGACCAGGACGATGCCGAGCGTGTCATCGACGCGATCGAGGCATCCGGCACCGAAGACGAAGCGGAGTGGGTCCGGATCGCCGGCGGCGACACCGCCGACATCCTCGCGGCCGCATCCCGGGACGTCGACCACCAGGACCGGGCCGACGCACTCGCTCAGGCCGGCGCCGCACGAGAGGACGCCCTTAACCGGCTTCGCGTCCTCGCAGTCGAGGCCGTTGCCGCTGGAATGCCGAAACGCCAGGTCGCCGAGTTGGCCGGCACGTCCCGGCCGACACTGGACAAATGGCTCCGCGAAGGCTGACCCCAGCCGAGTGCAGCGTCCACGGATGCGACCGGGTCGCGGACGCCAAAGGGCTGCAACCGCCCGCGCAAGCACTGGGTGCCGACTACTCCCCCCGGATAGGGCCTTCGAGATCCAGTGGGTTGGGCTCCCATTGACGGGCGTATCGACGCAGCACCCTCAGCTGGTCGGTTTCGTCACGGTAGGTGTCATCGCTGAGGGTCCGCAGGACAAGGAGGGCAGCCTTGACGCTCGCGTCTGCGTCATCGCGGGGGGTGGATCCGTCGGGCCCCGGTTGACCGGCGAGATGGTCGGGCAGCTCCGCCAGCGTGGTGAGTGCTTCGAGGATCGTGCGTGCGGCGGATTCGGCAGTGACTTGTTCGTCTGGTGTGAGCCGGTGATACCGGGTGTCGACGCGGTCAACGACCGCGGCGTTGCCTGTTTGCCCCGCCGCGCGGAGCGCGCCGGCCGCGTCGGCCATCGTGGTGTGACTCTCCTGGCCAATCTCCAGCACGTCGGCCGGGTGGAGCTCGAGGCCGTCGCGCTGGCCGGGGGTGGTGCCGAGGATCGCATCGAGCTGCTGGGCCATCCCTACTACTCGACTGGTGTCACGCGCCTCCAGGGCCCGCATGAATTGGCGCGCGGCAACCATGATGTCGGTGTTGTCCGGGTCGAGCCGCAGCCCCGCTCCGAGCGTGTCAGCCAGGGTTGTGACCTTCTCCAGCTCGTCCGTCGTCTTGACCGGCATCGTCATTCTGTCGATCCACAAGCAGACCGCGGCCACGATGGCAGCAACCGCTGCGAGCATCCCGGCGTCGCGGTAACCGACGAGCGCGAGAACCATCAACAGCGTCGTCATGGCACCACCGATGATGCCGATGTTCCGCAGCGTGAAGCTGATGCCGTAAGCAGTGATCGCCGGTTGCTGGCTGATTTCTCGGGTGAACGAACGGCCGTTAGCCCATGTCACCTTGATCACGGTTTTGGGCGTGGGCTGAACCATTCCCGGTGAAGGATCGAGCACGCGCCGGGTCTCGATGCAGTACCGCCGATCTGCAGCCCCCGCGCTCTGCCCTGACATCGCCGCATTGTTCGTCACGACTGGGTCTCCTTCGTTGCATGGGTGTCCAGTGAGCCTCGCAGCGCCCTACGACAGGTTCCGGAGATGTAGTTCATTGGTCTACCTCGTGGTTGTGGGTGGTACCCCGTAGTGATGTATTGAGTGTTCTTGATGTGTGAACTAGTTCGGTTCCCTTTCTTGGTCTTCCCCCGCACCGAATGAGTCATTCGCGGTGAACACGATGTCGATCCGTCGGGGTTTGTGTTGACAGGCGCAGTGCCGGTCGGGGTATTCGCGGCCGGCCTGTGTGTCGATGCACTGAGCGGCATCGTGCGGTTCCTTGCACGGGTCGCAGATCATGGTGTGCCTTTCGGTTGTGGGTGGTACCCCGGGTACGTGCGGTGACGTCTTCTGATTCAGCTGGGTTTGATGGTGAGGTCGCCGCCATTGCGGTTTGCGGCGGCCGCAGCGGCGTAGAGAACGGCATGGGTCACGAAGGTTCCGCGGCCTTCGAGGTGACCGATGAGCTCGTCGGCGCGCATCGCCTCCTCGAGGGCGATACGGGCGCCTTCGGGGAGAGAGAACTGCCGCGGGCGGGATGCGTTCTTGGTGGCTGGCGGGAAGGTCATGCGGTCGCGCTCTTGAGCGCGCCGTTGCGGCGACAGTCGGGCCCACATCTGCACGGCGATGGTGACCCACCCATTGAATGCCTTCGGGACGGCATTCGGGTCGTCGATGCGGTCGACGACGTGGGCGGCCTTCGCGAGAGCCATCGTCTCGTCGCTCCAGCGGGTCGAGAACACCAAGCCCCCGCCGGCTGCACTGGTTGACTTGCTAGTCCTGGCGGTCGAGGTCGTCCTCGCTGATCCTGCCGAACGAGTGCCGCCGGCGGACCGCGGTGCGCTCTTGGCTGCGTCGTCGGGGTCGATGCCGCTGTGCTTGACGGCGCCGAAGCTGGTGGGCTGGCGGCGTCCGGTGGGGCTGGTCATGAGGCCACTCCTGTCTTGTCACGGATGATGGTGCCGATCGCGTCGATGTAATCGGCCGCAGCGCGGGTCTGTGGGGTGGAAAGGGTCACGGGTCGGCCCGCTCGACGGGATGACCGGTACGCCTCCGGCACTCGCGCGTCTTCCCTGATGGGGCTGGTTACCCGGCCGGCGTAGGTGGTGGTGAGCCGGTCAAGGATCTCCCTCGACATCACTCCCCTGCTGCGATACCGGGTCGGGACGATCCAGTTGATGCGCGCCCCGGGCCGCATCCGCTTACCGACCGTGGTTCGCAGGACTTCCTCGAGCCGCTCCAGCTGCTCGATCGCTTCGCGCTCCATGCTGACCGGCGCGATCACAACGTCGGCCGCCACCAGGGCTGTGATCGTGACGCCAGCCAGCGACGGCGGCGTGTCGATCACGACATCAGTCCAGGGCTCGATGCCACCGCGCAGGTAGTCCCGCAGCCCGGTCGCGAGGTCGGGCACATCCTGCACGGTGAGCCCACCGAGTTGGTGCGTGCCGACCACGATGCTCGCCCCGGGCACGGTCGGTGCGTCGATCGCGACTTCGTGCAGCGTGGCAGTGCCTTCAAGCACCTCAGCTGCGTGGCCGTAGATCGTCGTGTCATCGACAACCCCGACCCAGCTGGTGAAGTTTCCCTGCTGATCCAGGTCGATGCCGATCGGTTTGCGACCGACACGGGCAAGGGAGGCCAGGAGCTCGCCAGCCACGCTCGACTTGCCCACTCCCCCCTTGCCATTGGCCACGGCGTAGATCGTCATGACGGCGCCCCTTCGGTCTCCCGGCGCAGCTCCTGGGCTTTGGCATTGATGGCCGAGCAGAGGGCAAACTCCAACTTCCCTCCGCGATCGAGGATCGACCGCATACGTGGCGAGGCCTCAGCAATCGCCTTCTCGCAGTCTTCCCACGTCACGCCGGCCTGCCCCATCACGAAGGCCAGTTCGCGAGCGAGTTCGACGACGTCGTCGAGGTAGGCCGGCTGCTGGTCGTCCGACCGCTGCCAGTACCGCTGTCCCTTCAGCTCGTTCCGTGCTTCCGTGACGGCTTCCCATTGAGGGTCGCGCCCGCTCATGACGTTGTCCTTTCGGTCGGTGGTACCGCTGATGTATCGACAATAACTCATGTGTGAGATGTATCTATCAAGTTGCTGGGCGGTGGGTCGCCCATAGACTGTGGGCACCTTTTGGTGTGGTACCCCGAAGGTGAGGATGGGCCCGGCCGCTCGGTCGGGCCCATCCGATTACCTCAGGCCGCCCCGTCACCCCCGCACTGTTGGCAGGCCGGGGAGGCACCGATCGGCAGTCGCCCGCTGATCCACCCGCACCATTCGCAGATGGCCAGGCGGTCGCCGTTGCTGACAACGAACACGACGCCGCCCTCCCCCGGCGTGCCCCACAGCGCCGGCCGGTCGTCCTGATTGCGCGCTTCGCCCCGCCAATCGAAGGATGGCCAGGTCACTGCCGCCCGGCGCAGCGGGTAGCGCCACGCGTCGAAGATCTGCTCGCTGGTCAGGCGTTGCCGCCGCGCCTGGGCGTAGGCGTTCCGGTACCGGTCGCGATCACCCGCAACAACGGACTCCCCCAGCTCGTGCAGCGTGCCCATTACCTCTGCAATGCTCGGCAGGCACCGTCGAGCACGACTTCTTTCACTGGCCTCACTGGCCATCCGGATGGCTTCGTCTTTGTTGG
>NZ_SEIP01000015.1:0-80949 GCF_004146205.1 Yimella sp. RIT 621 | reverse complement strand
AGCGGGCGGCGAGGATGTCGGCGAGGTCGGCCGGTATCGGCATCGGCTGCGTCAGGGGCACGCGGGCGCGTCCGGTGTTGCCCTCGGGGTAGCGGCCCAGCGCGGAGCCGGGCGCGGCGACCAGGAGGCGGATCACCTGGCCGGCGGCTTCGCGGCGGTCGTGCTCACGCCATGCGAGCCCGAGCATGACGGCGTGCGCGCGGGTGTGCGGCCACGCCCACGGCTGGGACAGGATGTGGGCCCGCTCGAGCGCGGCCCAGCGCTGCTCGCCGGTCATGGCGGCGCGCGCGGCGGCCAGCTCGGTCTCGAACGCGGCGCGGACGGTGTCCGGCATGCGACGGCTCATCGGGAGCCCTCCTTCTGCGGGTCATCTGACGTGGTCGGGGCGGTCGGGGTGCAGCAGGCGTCGCCGGCGCAGCTTCCGGCCTCACCCTCGTCGTCGGCGGTGGTGGGGCCAGTGGCGGTCAGCGCGGCAGGGGCGCAGCAGTCCTCGCCGTTCCAGTTCTCCCAGCCCTCGCGGGTGGCGATGGCGGCGATGACCAAGGCGGCGACCGGGTCGGCCCAGGACCAGCCGAGGGTGGCGTTCAGGACCAGGCCGACGAGCAGGACCGCGGACAGGTAGGTGCACAGCAGCGTCTGGGTGCCGTCGCCCTCGACGGCGGCCGAGCCGAGCTCGCGGCCGGTGCGGCGCTGCCACCGGCTCAGCAAGGGCATGACGGCCAGGGACGCCACGGCCAGGGCGATGCCGACCGGGCTGTCCTCGGGTTGTGCGTCGGTGAGCAGGGCGTGGCCGGCCTCGATGGTGAGGTAGGCGGCGAGGGCGAAGAAGGACAGCGCGATGAGCCGCTGCGCGGCCCGTTCTCTGGACTCGGGCAGGGCGTGGCGGAACTGCCAGAGGATGACCAGGCCGGAGGAGACCTCGACCAGGGAGTCCAGCCCGAACCCGACGAGGGCGGAGGACCCGGCGAGGTCGCCGGCGGTGATGGCGATGGCGCCCTCGACGAGGTTGTACGCCACCGATGCGGCGGCGAGCAGCTGCGCGCGCCGCATGAGGGTGGCACGCCGCTGCGGGCTGGCCAGGGTGGTCCAGGTGCTCACCAGGTCATCTCCTTGCACTGGGTGTGGGTGGTGGGCTCGACCTGCAAGGTGGCGTGCTCGACGCCGAACTCGGTTCGCAGCAGCTGCCCGGCCTGGTCGAGGACAGCGTGGGCGTCGGTGTCGGTGTTGGTCATCAGGTGTGCGGTGGCACTCTCGTCCTGGGTGCACCGGCTGGCCGCGCTCTACGACATGGAGGTCGAGGAACTGCTCCGGCACGACCTCGCCCCGCCCGGAACCGACCCCGTCCGCACGCGCGGCGATCTGGACTGGGACCCGCCGACCTCAGTGCTGCTGGCGCTGTCAGAACGCACCGGCGTTGCTCTCGGCGACGTGCGCCGGATGACCATCGCCGGGCAGGTGCCCTGGCTGCTGGATACCCTCGGCCCAGAGCCGGAGCCCGGGGCGGCGTTCGACACCTACGTCCATCAGGACTCGCTGCTCCTGACTGCCAAGGAACGACGCCACCGCCCGGTACCCGGCTGGCGCGCCTGGTTGCCGGCCTCCGGCCCCTTGCGTCGCGCCTGCCGCCACTGCATGACGACGGCGCCGGCCTTCACTGTGGTCTCTCAGCTGCCGTTGACGCTCAGCTGCCCCGAGCACGGCTGCACACTCACGCCGACCATCGGTGCCGCCGGCACGTTCCTCGGCTGGGGACCCGCGGACATGACGGCCTCCGCGCCCTCGGAAGCCGCCCTTGCCATGGATCGGCGCACGCACCAGGGCCTGCGCATGGGCACGCTCACTCTGCTGCGCCGACCGGTCCACGTCGGGGTCTGGTTCCGTCTGCTGCGCACGCTCATCGACGAGCTGTCCACCCCGTACTCGAAGCTGCGCATCCGGTCCCGGCGCACCATGGACCACATCTGGCAGAGGGCCGGCCACCCCGTCCGTGCCGGTTTCGTCGGTCACTGGCGCTGCTACGAGGCACTTCCTTGGCCAAAACAGCAGACGTTCCTCGACGCCGCCGCCACCGCCCTGGACCTAATCGAAACCGGCGACATCCTCGGCCACGGCACCCTCGCCCAGCTCCTGACCCCCGAGCCTCATCGGCCCGTTCCTGACGGCACCCCACCGGCCCCCGCACGGCGGGACTACTGGAAAGAAGCCAGAGACGCGATGGACGAGGCCATCTCCCTCGCCCGACACGACCCCGCCGCCGGCCGGCAGCTGCTGACCGGACTCACCTCCATGACCCGCAGCGAGACAAGCTTCCAGCGCACCCGCGAGGACCTGATCACCGCCGGCATCCCCGACGGCCACCTTCCACCGACACTGGCCGAGACGCATCCACCAAAGACTCGGACCGGCTCGGACGCGACTGTCACTTATTCAGCAGCGGACCACCTTCGCGTAACGTAGATTAGGTGACTAGTTACGTGACGCATTGACCCTCAGCGAGCTGGCGGCACCGGTGCTGTCACGTAAACGGTCGTATAAGTGATAGATGGGAGGCACCTCGTGCTGGTCGGCTACATGCGCGTCTCGAAGGCCGACGGATCGCAGACCACGAACCTGCAGCGGGATGCGCTCCTAGCTGAGGGCGTCGACCCGGAGGCTCTGTACGAGGACAGGGCCTCGGGCAAGAAGGAGGACCGTCCCGAGCTTGCGGCGTGCCTGAAGTCCCTACGTCACGGGGACACCCTGGTGGTGTGGAAGTTGGACCGGCTCGGCCGCGACCTGCGTCACCTGGTCAACATCGTCCACGACCTCACCCAACGCGGCATCGGCCTGAAGGTCCTCACCGGGCAAGGCGCGGCCCTCGACACCACCACCGCATCCGGCAAGCTCGTCTTCGGCATCTTCGCCGCCCTGGCCGAGTTTGAACGCGAACTCATCTCCGAACGCACGATCGCCGGCCTAGCCGCCGCCCGGGCCCGCGGCCGCAAAGGCGGACGCCCCTACAAGATGACCCCCGCCAAGCTCCGCCTCGCCATGGCCTCCATGGGAAAGCCCGGTACCAACGTCGGTGACCTCTGCAAGGAACTCGGCATCACCCGCCAGACCCTCTACCGCCACGTCTCACCCACCGGCGAACTCCGCGAGGACGGACGCAAGCTCCTGGCCAAGGACCGCAGCAAGGTAGCCAGGTAACCTCTGTTGTCCGGAACCTACGAACGTCAATGAGCGGGGTACGTTCCCGCGACTCTCGCACGCCCGCGGGGGGACTTCCACCGCTCAGCTACTTCGTGTCGGGTCGGTTAGGATTGTGGGCGAGCCGGGAGAAGGCAGCTAGGGTTCCGCCCCAGCCGGCTGGGGGTCTGTGACCGAGCGCTGCAGCTTCCGCCGAACAGGCGGGAGGGCACCTATTGGCACAAAATGCCCGAGGGGGATGGCTCAGCGCCAGCATGCGCGCTGACTGTCCCTTGACCTCGGAGGTTGTTGTGCTCGTTGACCAGTTCGATGTTTTTCTGCTTGATCTTGACGGCGTGGTTTACGTCGGAGACACCTTGCTTTCCGGCGTGACCGAAGCCTTGGCCAGCCTGCGGAGTCGGGGCCGGGTGGTCCGGTTCGTGACCAACGATCCCCGCCCGTCCCGCAAAGACGTGGTCCACCGTCTGGGCCGCCTGGGCGTGAGGGCCACCGTCGAGGAGATCGTATCTTCCGGGTGGGCTACGGCGTGCTGGCTGCGCCAGCAGGGCATTACCCGCGCCTATGTGGTGGGCAGTGATGGCCTCCGCGGCGAACTCGCGGCCCAAGGCGTGGAATCCGTGGAGGGGTCTGGGGCCGAGGCGGTGGTGGTCGGTTGCGACGAGACGGTGACCTACCGGGACCTCGCCCAGGCCACCGCCCTCCTGCGTACCGGCGTGCCGTTCGTGGCCACGAACGTGGACGCCACGTTCCCCACAGCGAGCGGCCCGTGGCCGGCCACCGGCGCGGTCGTCGCAGCGATCCAGACCGCCAGTGGGCGCCGACCGGTCGTGGTCGGCAAGCCGGGACCGGAGATGTTCCGCCTGGCCCAGCGCGGGCTCCCTGCTACGACGAGAGTGGTGGTCGTGGGGGACACCCCGGCTACGGACGTCGTCGGGGCGCATTGCGCGGGCCTGCCGGCGATCCTCGTCGCTCCCGCGACGCCGAGCAGCGGCCGTCGGCAGTGTGATCCCACCGTTGCGGAGGCCACGGTCACGGGCCTGGCCGGGCTGTTTGATCCGGCCCTTGACATCGGCCCGATGCGCCCGTCGCCGTACCCGTGGCCGGACGAGGTGCGGGCGGGTGTGGCCGCGGTGGTCTTCGACGAGGCCGGGCGCGTGCTACTGGGGCGCAGGCTGGACAACGGGCTGTGGGGACTGCCTTCGGGACACGTCGAGGTGGGCGAGACTGCCGCCCAGGCGGCGGTGCGGGAGGTCGCCGAAGAGACCGGCTTGCAGGTGCAAGTGCAGCGGCTGGTGGGGGTGTACTCGGACCCCGCCTCGCAGGTTTTCGCCTATCCCGACGGGAGAGTGACCCAGTTCGTCACCACCACCTTCGCCTGCCTCCCGCGCGGCGGTCAGATGCACCCTGATGGTGTGGAGACCTCACAGGCGGGTTTCTTCTCCCCGGATGAGCTTCCGGCACCGTTGCTCCCCATGCACCCGCGGTGGCTCACCGACGCCCTCTCAGGCGACACAGGACTCATCGACTGATAGGACGCATCCCCTTCGGGGCGCATGGTGTCAAAAGCGCTGGCGCTTCTCGTGCGGAGCACCGGCCTGAGCGCGCCGTTTACCTTGATCAACCCCGGGTCCGGTCTCCCACCGTCCGAGCAACACCACCGGACGGTAGGAGTCTCCAGGGCGGCGACCAGCTCTCGAAAGATCATGATGAGCGCGCGCCCAAGGGCGCACCGACCAATGACCTCAGATGGGCCAGGTCTCCTGCCGGTGGGCGGCGTCCCAGAACATCCACTCGTACTGGGTGGCGCGGTGGAACGCGGTGTGCATGCGCGCCAGTGTGCCGGGGCTGGCCTGGTCGGCGAGGTGGTCCACGATGTCCCGGGCGGTGTCGGTGGCGGCGGTGAAGTCTGGATCGCCGTAGGTGGCGATCCAGTCCCCGTACGGGTGCGTGCTCAGGTCACCGACGGCGGCCTTCAAACGGGTGCCGACGTCGTCGTAGACCCAGAAGCACGGCAGGATGCCGGCCGCGAGGACCGGGTAGTTTCCCGCTGTCGCGAGGCTCAGCAGGTAGGAGGTGTAGGCAACCGTGGTCGGTGAGGGCTCGGCGGCGGTGAGGTCGGTGACGTGGGTGGCGTGCAGCTGCCGCTCGACCTCGACCACCTCCCGCGCGGCCTGCGCCCAGAATGCTATTTCCTCCGACGCCTGGGCCTGAGCGGCGGCCGCGGCCAGGACCCGGCCGTAGTCGGCCAGGTAGAGCGCGTCCTGGGCGAGGTAGTGCCGGAACGTCTCTTCCGCCAGGGTCGCGTCGCTCAGCTGGTGCAACAAGGGCAGCGCGTCGATCGCCTCGCGGACCCTGGCCGTGCGATGCCACGCCACGGTGCTGAACACGCCAGTGTCGTCGTGGTCGCGAATCGTCTCGGGCATGGAGGTGTGTGGGCTGGTCATCGGTCGCTGTCCTTCCAGTCGTTCTCGTCTTTCCAGATGTCGTGGCAGTGGTGCACGGGGCCGGGTCCGTGGCCGATGTGGAGCGCGTCGGCGGCCCGCAGGGTGCCGGTGAGCCAAGTCTTGGCCTGGCGGGTGGCCTCTAGCAGGGACCCGGTGCGCGGGGCGAGTGCGGCGATCGCGGAGGACAGGGCGCACCCGGTGCCGTGGGTGTTGACCGTGGCTACCCGCGGGCCGGTCAGCAGCTGCTCGCCCGCGTCGTCGAGCCACAGGTCGGTGGCGTGTGCGTCGCCGCCGAGGTGGCCCCCCTTGACCAGCACCCGCGCGGCGCCCAGCTCCCGGAGCGCGATGGCCTGGGCGCGCATGGTGTCGAGGTCTTCGGCGGGGTCGGCGTCGAGCAGCACGGCGGCCTCGGGGACGTTCGGCGTGATGAGGGAGACGTACGGCAGGAGTTGGCGCATCGGCTCGACGGCGTCCTCGGCCAGCAGCCGGGAACCGGCGGTGGACACCATGACGGGGTCGAGGACCACAACCGGCACCGCGTCGGAGCGCTTGTCGAGGAAGGCGAGGACGGTCTCGATGGTGGCCGCGGAGGCGAGCATCCCGATCTTGGCGGCGTCAACCGCCACGTCGTCTACGAGGGTGTCCAGCTGGGCGCGGACGAAGTCCGCGGGGACGACGTGGACACCGGTGACTCCCTGGGTGGACTGGGCGGTCAGTGAGGTGAGCACCGCGGTGCCGTAGGCACCCAGTGCGGAGAAGGTCTTGAGGTCGCCTTGAATACCGGCCCCGCCGGAGGGATCGGAGCCGGCGATCGTCAGCGCGATCGGTGGGCGGGGGTTCACGGTTGCCCGTCCCACGCGGCCCGCAGGCTCGCGGCCGCCACGGCTGGTTCCTCCGCGGCGCACACCGTCGAGACGACCGCCACGCCGGCGGCGCCGCTGTGGCGCAGCATGCCGGTGCGTTTCGTGGTGATGCCGCCGATGGCGACGACCGGCCACGGGCTCGCGGCGGCCACCGCAGCCACCCCGCCCGGGCCGATCGGAGTGCCGTGGTCAGGCTTGGTCGCCGTCGGCCACACCGGTCCAACGCCGAGGTAGTCCAAGACGCCGTCACCGAGCCCGCGTGCTGTGCGAACCTGCTCGATCGTGCTGACCGACAGCCCGACCATGGCGTCCGGCCCGAGCAACTGCCGGGCCTGAGCAGGCGGCATGTCGCGCTGACCGACGTGGACGCCGTCGGCGCCGATGTCCTGAACGAGGTGGACCCGGTCATCGATAATCAGCGGCACCCCGGTCCCCGCCAGCACCTCGCGGACCGCCACGCCGAGGGCGACGAAGTGGGCGTCGGTGGCGCCCGGGTCACGCAACTGCACCACGGTGACTCCGCCCGCGACCGCAGCCTGCACGGTCGCGGGCACCCCCCGTGGGCCGCACAAACCGGTGTCGGTGACCAGGTAGAGGCTGAGGTTCACCGGTCGGCGGGTCACCGGAGCACCACCTTCTCGGTCAGCTCCTGCGGGTTGAGGGTGGCGAGAGAGTCCAGCAGCGCAACGGCGAAGCTCCCCGGCCCGGCGGCACGCTCGGCCGCGACCTCGGCGGCCACGGTGTACGTCGCGGTCGCGGCCGTGGCGGCCAGGAGCGGGTCGTCGGTGGTGGCGGCGAAGGCAGCCATGAGCGCGCCCAGCGCGCACCCACCGCCAGTGACCTGGGTCAACCATCGATGGCCGTTGGCCACCCGCACCAGCCGGGTGCCGTCGGTGAGGTGGTCGACCTCCCCGGAGACCGCGACGATGGTGCCGTGCTCCCGGGCCAGCGCCCGGCCGGCGTCGAGGGCATCCTCGGCGGCGTCGACGCTCTCCGGACCCCGCCCACCGCTGCCCCCACCGGCGAAAGCGAGAATCTCTGAGGGGTTGCCACGGACGAGTGCCGGGGAGGCGTGGGCGAGCAGGTCGACGACAACCCGGCTGCGCCAGGCGAGCCCACCCACCCCGACCGGGTCGAGCACCCACGGGGTGCCGGCCGCCGCGGCGGCACTGACCGCGCCGTGCATCGCAGCCACCGTCGCCTCTTGGGGCGTGCCGAGGTTGACCAGGACCCCGTCGGCGACGGCGGCGAACGGCCCGGCTTCCTCCGGGTTGTCCACCATCGACGGACTGGCGCCGACCGCGAGCAGGACGTTCGCTGTCCACTGAGCGACGACGACGTTGGTCAGGCACTGCACCAGCGGGGCATGCCCGCGCATCGCAGCCAAGGCCTCGCCCACAGCGGCAGCATCGAGTGGGACAGTAGGGACGGAAGAAGGTGCCGACATCGGCGACGTTCCCTTCGCTAGTACGAACTAGATCAGGTTCAACGGGTGTGATCTCAGCCGTACCAGCACGGCACCCCGCGTCATTCACCAGCTTAACATCCGCACCGTTCCCAGCACCGTGCCCTCGCTTCAGCGATCGCAAAAGGGTCGCGCCTCGGACCGTCCGGGCGTGCTGTCACCAGTGCCCGGCTGCGCTACGGCGTTCCTTGGCCGCCGCAGCCCTCACCATGGCGCCTCACCAGACAACGGCTGCGCAACCTTAAAATGTGCAGTCGACTTCGGACACTCGTGCAGTGGACTTCGAAAACTGACATCTGGGGTACACCCCAGTAGGACACATCGGTCATCTCTGCTGGCCGCGCCACAGTGCGTCCGAATGTGTGACTTCGTCTGCTGAATGGCGGGGTTCTTCGGTCGCTTCGTGGCGGGGTCAGGTGACACCGATGACCAGGGTGCTCTGTGCGGCTTCGATGACGTCGTTGGTGATGGTGTCGAGTTCGTTGATCTTCAGGACCCGCTGGATCTGGGGGAAGAGGCGTTCGAGGAGCCGGAAGTTGCCGCGGGTGATCCGTGCGATGGCTGCGATGGCTTGGGCGTCGGTGAAGTCGTCGGGGTCGAGGGTCTTGCCGAGGGATCGCCAGTGTCGCTCGAGGACGAACAGCAGTTCGTCTTGTCCCAGGGGCCGGTACTGGTGGGCGAAGCCGACTCGGCTGTAGAACTGGGGGTAGTGGCTGAACTGCTTCTCCAGGCCGGGCATGCCGATCAGGATCAGGGCGATGTCGTCGCGGTCGTAGCGATCGCGCAGCAGTTCCAGAGCGGCGGGACGCAGTCGTTCGGCCTCGTCGACGATGATCAGCTCCACGTAGTTCCTGCCGTGTCGCCATCCCCAGGCCTCGGGAGTGGCCGTGCCGGGAGGTACGAGGTGCTGCTCGATGCACATGTTGGTGCGGGTGATGGCTTGGGTCAGCTCGTCCTTCAGGGTCCGCGGGGTGGTCAGCACGCTGGGGGTGTAGAGCACGGTGCGGCTCCGGTTCAAGGCGGCGTAGATCTTGGCGTCGTTGTCGGAGCGCGGCCCCCAGTAGGTCAGCAGGTCATGAGCCTTCTCGTAGTGTGCGTAGCGGCGCGCGGAGAGTGTCTTTCCTACGCCGGCTGATCCGAAGCACAAACCGATGGTGTGCCCGCGGCGCACGGCGTCGGCGAACTCGGTGAAGCGGCGGTGCTCCTTGGTGACGATGAAGCGCTGGCTCACCTGAGGTCCTCCTTGTAGATCTTCAACGCCGACCTCGGCGCCGGAGCCGGTGCTTCGGTGATCCGTGGCGTCTCGGTAGGTGCGGCCACGAGGGCGATGCGTTCGTTGATGCCGGCTCGCAGCGCCCGGCGGCGGGCGTTGCGCGCGGCCTGGATCTCCTTGAGGCTGACCTTCTGGTCGTGGTGCTCTTGGTTGACGGCCTTGCAGACGAATTCGTCGTGATCGAAGACGCGGATCTCGGTGATGTCGCGGGGGTCGTAGCGGATCACGACCGAGCGTCCGACGTAGCCGGCCAGAGTTGGCGAGACGTAGCGCAGACCCTGGAAGCGGATGCCATCGCGGCGCACGACGCGGGTCTTGGCGACGGTCAACAGCAGTCTGTCGAGGTCTTCCAGGCTCTCGGGCATTCGGGGCAGCCAGCCATCGGCGATCCACGCGCTGCGCGGGGAGGTTCCGAGCTCGCTGTGCGTGCGGTCGTTGTAGGTGGCCACGAACGCCTCCAGGGCGCTATCGAGGGCGGCCAGGGACAGTTTCGGTGTCGGCCAGGGGTGCCCTTCGGTGATGTGTCCGGGCAGGGTGGCGAGTAGCTCGGTGTTGATGATGCCGAAGAACCGCTCGATCTTGCCCCGTCCCTGGGGTCGGGCGACGGTGGAGTGGATCAGTCGGATGTGGAGGTCGACGGCGGTGTGGGCGAGCTGGTCACTGGTGAAGTCGCTGCCGTGGTCGACGTAGAGCACGTCGGGCAGGCCGCACATCGGCCAGGCCGGGTCGGTCTTGTGCCAGATCGCTTGGCGCAGCGCCAGGGCGGTGCTCATCGCCGACGGTGCGCCCAGGAAGACTGTGTAGCCGCAGACCGCCCGGGAGCAGTCGTCGAGGATCGTTGTCAGCCATGGCCGTGCGGGCTTGCCGTCGGTGCCCACCACCAGGATGTCGAGCATGGTGTGATCGGATTGCCACATCGCGTTGGGCAGCTCTGCTTGCCGGCGTAGCACCAGCTCGTGCTTGTCGCGGTAGGACGCTGCGCCCTCCAGGGCGAGGGTGACCATGCCGGGATCCAGGGTCCGCACGATGTCCCAGACCACCGAGTAGGAGGGGACCGGCCATCTCCGGGCGGCGCAGATGCCGGTGACTTTGCGGTGGATGGTGGCGATGGCCGGCCGCGGCTTGCTCAGTGCCAGGCCCTCGATCAGGTGGACGAGGTCGGGCGGAAGGCGGCGGGAGCCGGTGTCCGCTCGCGAGGCTGTCTCCAGTCCGGCGTAGCCGTCGGCGCGGTAGCGGGCGTGCCAGCGCTCCAGGGTCCGCAGCCCAACATCGGTCTCGCGAGCTAAGCGCGCGAGGGGCACCTGGTCCTCGACGTGGAGCCTGAGGATTCGCCACCGCGCTCGAGCGTCCACGACGCACCTACTGCAAGGCGTTCTCGCGCCCGCGCTCGGCGCGCTGAAGGGCGCGGTAGACCGTGGAGCGGCCCACGCTGAACAGCTCGGCCAGCTCGCCCACGGTGTGCTCGTCGGCGGCATGTAGCTGGACGAGGTGAGCTTCTTGCCGGGGGGTGAGTTTCGGTGACTTCCCGCGCAGCCGGCCCTTGGCCTTGGCGACCTTCATCCCCTCGCGGGTGCGGGCACGGATGAGGTCGGCTTCGAATTCGGCGACCATCGCCAGCACGTTGAACAACAGTTTCCCCATCGGGTCGGTCGGGTCGTACACCGATCCGGCGATGCTCAGCTTCACTTCCCGCGCCGCGAGGTCGTCGGCGATCTGGTGGGCATCACGGACCGAACGCGCCAGCCGATCGAGCTTGGTGACCACGAATGTATCGCCGTCCCGACACGCTGCCAGCGCCTGCCGCAGTCCCTCACGGTCGGCGTTGCGGCCCGTGAGCCCGTGATCGACGTAGATGCGCTTGGGATCGACGCCGAACGCCGCGAGTCCGTCACGCTGCGCGGTCAGGTCCTGCTCGTCGGTGGAGACTCGGGCATAGCCGACCTTCAAGGGGGACATGCTCCCCAGTGTGTCATATAGCCTCCCTTCACCGGACAGTTCACCGGACGGGTCTTACGGGACAGCCCGCCAGGCGTGCCGTCGTTCCTCTCGATAAGTAGCGGTGGTGTCCGGTGAGGGTTCCCCTTACGGGCATGCGATCTGGGCTGACGCCTGTGACCGAGTGTTCAGTGCGCGCTGTATAGTTCAGTCCATGCTGACTATTGCTTCGCGTCTCGACGTGATGAACCGCCTGGGTCGTGCACTGGCCGACCCCACTCGATCCCGGATCATCTTGACCCTGCTCGACCATCCCGCTTACCCGGCGGAACTGGCCCGAGATCTGGACCTGACACGCCCGAACGTGTCCAACCACCTGGCATGCCTGCGCGATTGCGGGATCGTCGTCTCCGAGCCCGAGGGTCGTCGGACACGATATGAGATCGCCGATTCGCACCTGGCGCAGGCGCTGACGGCACTGGTCGATGCCACCCTGGCAGTGGACGAAGACGCCCCGTGCATCGATCCCGCCTGCTCGCTTCCCGGATGCGACGCAGCTGGGGAGGGCGCATGATCCTCACCTCGGTCTTGCAGGCGATGGGCCTGTTCGCAGCGACCAACATCGACGACATCATCGTGCTCTCCCTCTTCTTCGCGCGAGGGGCAGGCCAGCGCGGCACTACCGCCCGCATTCTGGCCGGCCAGTACCTCGGATTCGCCGGCATCCTCGGTGCCGCGGTCCTGGTGACTATCGGTGCCGGAGCATTCCTGCCCTCGGCAGCCATCCCGTACTTCGGTCTCATCCCTCTGGGCCTCGGCCTCTGGGCCGCATGGCAGGCCTGGCGCGGAGACGATGACGACGATGACGACGAGGTCAAGGTTGCCGGCAAGAAGGTCGGCGTGTGGACAGTCGCAGGCGTCACCCTTGCCAACGGCGGCGACAACATCGGCGTCTACACCCCTGTCTTCCTCAGCGTGGAACCTCTCGCAGTAGTCGCCTACTGCATCATCTTCCTCGCGCTCGTCGCGGTCCTGGTGGCCCTGGCAAAGTTCGTCGCCACCCGCCCCCCGATCGCCGAAGTGCTCGAACGCTGGGAGCACATCCTCTTCCCCATCGTTCTCATCGGCCTCGGCATCGTGATCCTCGTCAGCGGCGGAGCCTTCGGACTCTGACGTAGCGGCAGCGATCCAAACGGCCCCGACCGGGCGCACCCCTCTCGGTTCAGACCGCGACACCTACCTGCAGCCAGTCCTGCGTGATCGCGGCAACAAGACCGCCACGGAGCGCTGCAAAAACCCCGCCACCAAGCGAACGAAGCCACATCCTAGCCTCGGTGCACATCCCGCTCACCGCTCAATCCTGTCCGGTGGGCCCCACAAGGAAGGGATCCTTTCCGATGAGTCACCGCATCACCCGTGTCGCCGCTGCGACCGTCGCCGTCTTCGGCGTCGCAGGGGCGTCCTTCGCATCGGCCGCGCCGAGCTTCGAGGAGTTCGCGGCGAGCACCTACCAGGACACGGACAAGCAGTACATCGTCAACGGTGACGAACCGCTCTCGAACAAGGGCAAACTCAAGGACTACTACACCGAGATGACCACTCCGCCCGAGAAGGACGGTCTGATCATCAACCGCACCTACACCGGCGACGACAAGTGGACCGCGACCCAGGCGAGGAGCCCGACTTACTGCGTCTCGACGAAGTTCGGCAGCGAGCACGCCGATGTCGCGGCCGCGATGCAGTCGGGGGCGGGCCAGTGGGAGTCGGCGTCGTCCGGCATCGACTTCATCCACGACTCCAGCCAGGACGCCAATTGTTCGACCAGTAACAACAATGTGGTGTTCTCGGTCGAGCCGGCCGCCTCCAACTCCTCCTACATCGCCCGTGCGTTCTTCCCGAGCTCCAGCAAGTCCGAGCGGAACGTCCTGGTGAACACAGGTCAGTTGTTCAGCGCAGCCTCCTGGACACCGTCGAACATCATGGCGCACGAACTGGGCCACACGCTCGGCTTCCGTCACGAGCACACCCGTCCCGAGGCCGGCACCTGCTTCGAGGACAACAATTGGTCGCCGCTGACGCCGTACGACGCTTCGTCCATCATGCATTACCCGCAGTGCAACGGCGCCTCGAGCGATCTGTCGATGAGCCCGGACGACGTCACGGGTGTCAAGAAGGTCTACGGCTGATCCGAACCTCGTTTCTCCTTCTGGGTCCGCGGGTGCGGCGCTGCTCGACAGCGCGGCACCCGCGAACCGTTGTCGGGTGGCAACTGTGCTGGAAGATGGAGCCATCTGACCGAGTGACCAGGAGTGGACCATGACTGAGACCGTCGAGATCGAGCGGGTCTTCAATACTGCGCCGCGGCGTCTGTTCCGGGCGTGGACCGACGCGGTCGAACTCGCCACCTGGTGGGGCACGAGCGAACCCGAACCTGACTTCGTCGAGGTCGTGCCCGACGAGCGCGTGACGACCGCGGACGAGGCGCTCGTGGTGACTTTCGAACCGAATCCGGCCGGTTCGAAACTCGTTGTTCAGCAACAGATCTCGAACGATCCCGACGAGATGCGGCGGCTCTGGACGCAGCGTCTGGACCAGCTGGACGAGTTGGTCAGCCCGGGCGCCCGATGACCCTCTTCGCGCAGGTCGCGGACGTCTCGCGCCGGGTCAGCGCCACGCAGTCACGCAACGAGAAGGTTGCGTTGATCGCGCAGGCGCTGCGTGAGGCCCGGCCCGACGAGCGTGCGGTGATCGCCGACTACCTCGCCGGCACGCTGCCGCAGCGCAGGGTCGGGATCGGCGGGCGATCGCTGCGCTCGAACCCTTCGGATGCGGTCGAGGAAGCTACGGTCGACGTCCTCGACCTGGACGCGACGCTCACCCGGATGGAAGATCTGCGTGGCACCGGGTCGAACACCCGGCGCCGGGAGATGCTCGACGAGTTGTGGGGTCGGCTGACCGAACAAGAACGGCGGTTGCTGACCGGACTGCTGCTCGGCGACGCTCGTCAAGGCGCGGGAGACGGAGTCATGCTCAAAGCGATCGCGGCCGCGGCGCAGGTGAAGGAGACCGACGTGCGGCGGGCCGTGATGCTGGCTGGTCGTACCGGCCCAGTGGCGGCCATCGCACTGGACGGCGGGGCGCCTGCTCTCGAGGAGGTGCGCCTCGAGGTCGGGCGCCCGCTGCGTCCGATGCTCGCGGGGTCGAGTCCGGACGTGGAGTCCGTGGTCGAGGAGCCGGGGGAGTGGACGGTCGAGGTGAAACTCGACGGAATTCGCCTGCAAGCACACAAGATCGGTGACGAGGTCCGGTTGTTCACCCGCAGCCTGGACGACATCACCGCCCGACTTCCGGACGTGGTCGAGGTGGTGCGCGCACTACCGGCGAAGGAGGCGGTCCTCGACGGCGAGGCCATCGCCCTGCGTCCCGACGGTCGCCCCGAACCGTTCCAGGTGACCGGCGCTCGCACGGCCAGCAGCGCCGACCCCGACGAACTACGCCGCAACGTCCCGCTCACCGCGTTGTTCTTCGATCTCATGCATCTGGACGGAGACGACCTCGTCGACGAACCGCTGCACGTCCGACGAGAGCGACTCGAACGCCTGGTGCCGCAACAGCACGTCGTGACTGCGGTCCGTCCGACGAATTCCGCTGCGGCGCAGGGGTTCTTCGAGGACTGGGTGGGCCGAGGACACGAAGGGGTGGTCGCCAAACGCCTCGACTCGGTCTATGCCGCCGGACGCCGGGGCAGCGGTTGGGTCAAGGTGAAACCACGTCACACGCTCGACCTCGTCGTGCTCGCTGTCGAGGAAGGCAGCGGTCGACGCAAGGGCTTCCTGTCGAACATCCATCTGGGCGCCCGTGACCCGAACACCGGCGACTTCATCATGCTCGGCAAGACCTTCAAGGGAATGACCGACGAGATGCTCGCCTGGCAGACCGAGCGGTTCACCGACCTCATGACCGACCGCGACGACTGGGTGGTGCGGGTGCGTCCGGAGCAGGTCGTCGAGATCGCGTTCGACGGCCTGCAGAAATCGACCAGGTATCCCGGCGGAGTCGCGCTGCGGTTCGCGCGAGTGCTGCGTTACCGCGACGACAAGACCGCCGAGCAGGCCGACACGATCGACGAGGTACGGCGTTTGGCACAGTGGTAGCAGACCGACGAGACCGGCAAGTAGACGCAGGAGCAGCGATGAACGATCAGCAGCAGACCCGAGCGCGGGACGAGGTCGTGCGTATCTGTCAGGACCTCATCGGCATCGACACCAGCAATTACGGCAACGACAAAGGCCCCGGCGAGCGCAAGGCCGCCGAGTACGTGATGTCGGAGTTCACCGAGGTGGGCCTGGATCCTGAACTCATCGAAAGTGAGCCCGGCCGCGCGAGCGTCGTCGTCCGTATCGAGGGTGAGGACGCCTCGCGCGGTGCGCTGGTCGTCCACGGCCACCTCGACGTCGTGCCCGCGAATGCCGAGGACTGGCAGGTCGATCCGTTCGCCGCCGAGATCAAGGACGACTGCGTGTGGGGACGCGGCGCGGTCGACATGAAGGACATGGACGCGATGATCATCGCGAACGTGCGCGAACTCGTCCGCTCCGGCAGGAAACCGCCGCGCGACCTGATCATCGGCATGTTCGCCGACGAGGAGGCCGGCGGAGCCAAGGGCGCGAACTGGCTGGTCGAGCACCGTCCGGAACTGTTCGAGGGCGCGACCGAAGCAGTGAGCGAGGTGGGCGGCTACAGCGTCACGGTGCCCAAGAAGGCCGGGGGACAGCAGCGCGTCTACCTGTTGCAGACCGCCGAGAAGGGCATCGCCTGGTTGCGTCTGGTGGCTCACGGACGGGCCGGTCACGGATCGGTGCCGAACGACGAGAACGCCGTGGTCCGACTCGCAGAGGCGATCGCACGCATCAACGCTCACTACTGGCCGCGCGAGTACATCGCCAGCGTCTCGCTGCTCCTCGACGGCCTGAGCGAGATCACCGGCATCACCTACTCGCCGGACGACGCGGGCGAGCTGCTCGCGACCATCGGCGGCGCACGGGGGTTCGTCGAAGGCACGCTGCGCGACACCTCCAATTTCACGATGCTCAACAGCGGCTACAAGCACAACGTCATTCCACAATCAGCGTCGGCGAGCCTGGACTGCCGGTTCCTTCCCGGCCACGAGAACGAGTTGATGAGCACAATCGAACGCCTCGCGGGTGAGTTCGTCGAGGTGCAGATCGTGCACAAGGACATCGCGTTGGACGCACCGGTCGAAGGACCGCTGGTCGACAAGATGAAGCGGGCACTCGCCACCCAGGACCCGGACGCGGCCGTGCTGCCGTACTGCCTCTCCGGTGGCACGGACAACAAGTCGCTCGCGAAACTGGGCGTCGTCGGCTACGGGTTCGCCCCGCTGCGGCTGCCGGCCGACCTCGACTTCGCGCCGATGTTCCACGGCATCGACGAGCGAGTTCCGTTGGAATCGCTACGGTTCGGAGCCGACGTGCTCGGTGAGTTCATGCGCGACTGCTGACCGGCGCCGACCGATCGAACTCAGGCGGTGCGGCGCACCCGGATGATCCGGCGCCGCAACCACACCTTGCGCAGACCGCCCAGATAGAGCCGGGTGCGGGCCAATTCCCAATGCCCGTACTCGGCGTGATCGGTCAGCGTCTGGCGCACGACGGAGCGCTCCACGTCTCGCGGGAACGTCAGCACCTGGTACTCATACTCGGTCATCGCTGCCTATTGTGCGTCAGAGCCGATAGCGTTCGGTGCATGAGCGTCGACCCGCGTGCCGCCCTCTCCTGCTTCATCAACGCCGTGGAACGGCATTTCGAACTCGCGTCCAGCGGACGCGGCAACGACGACCCCCATGTCCAGGAGGCCGCCGACTCGCTCGCCGACGCCTTCGAGACCTACGAGGATGCGCTGTACGAGGCGTACGGGCTCAATACCCCCTTCTTCCTGCCCGCCGACGAGGACGACTTCGACGACGACCTCGATGAAGACGAAGACGAAGACGAAGATGATGAGGAAGAGGACGACGATGACGAGGTCGACCTGAGCGAGTTCGATGACGACGATGACGACGACGAGCCGTACCGCGGGTTCGAGGTCGACGACATCGACTACGAGTCGGAGTAGTCAGCAGCTCCTCAGCGCGCGGAGACCTCGTCGAGCGCCTGACGGATCGCCGGGGCGATGTCGAGCCGCTGGGACGCGAGCGCGGTGCGCAACTGGGTCTGCTTACGAGCTCCCACGACGCAACTGCTGAGTCCCGGACGTTCGCGCAACCACGCCAGCGCCACCTCGGTCTGCGAGACGCCGAGCCCGTCAGCCGCCGTCGCGACGGCCTTCATCACAGGCCCGTCCGCCGCACCGAGCATCTGAGCGGCCCAGCGCGGGTGATCGCCCGAGCTCGCCCGGCTCTCGGCCGGGACGCCACCGCGGTACTTGCCGGTGAGCACCCCACCGGCCAACGGTGACCACGCCATCACCCCGATCCCCAGCGCGTCTGCAGCCGGCAGAATCTCGGCCTCGGCCGACCGGTCGAGCAGGCTGTACTGAACCTGGTTGGCCACCAAGGGAATTCGCAGTCGCTGCGCCTCACCGGCGACGATCGCCGACTGCCAACCCGAGTAATTGGAAACCCCGACGTAGCGGGCCTTGCCCGACGTCACCGCGCACTCCAACGCTCCGAGCGTCTCCTGCCAGGGCACCTCGTCCGACCAGCTGTGCACCAGCCAGAGGTCCAGATGCTCGGTGCCGAGTCGGGTGAGGGACGCGTCCAACTGGGTCAGCAGCGCACGACGGGAGGTGTCGACCACCCGCTGCCCGGTACGACGCGAGATACCGGCCTTTCCGACAAGGACGAGGTCCTCGCGGTGCAGGCCCTCGATGAGGGACCCGATGATCGTCTCGCTGCCGCCGTCGGCGTACCCGTACGCGGTGTCGATCGTGGTGCCACCGGCGTCCAGATAGTCCTCGAGCAACAGGCGCGCGTCGTCCTCGTCGACCTGGGTGCCCCAGTTCATCGTGCCGAGAGTGAGCGTGGAGACGGTCAGTCCGCTGCGACCGAGGGAGCGCGAAAGCATGGCCCCAACCTATCGGCGGCCACGCGGGCGACCCCGCTGACGCACCGTGGGGCGAGTACCGTTCCAGACATGCGACTTGCGCTCAATGTGGGCTACTGGGGAACGACCGGCACCGACGACCTCGACGGCATGCTTGCCCTGGCGAAGGCCGCCGACGAGCATCGGTACGACGTCGTCTGGCTGGCGGAGGCGTACGGCTCCGACATCCCGAGCCTGACCGGTTATCTGGCTGCCCACACCGAGCACGTCGGGTATGGCGCCGCGATCATGCAGATTCCGGGTCGCAGTCCGGCGATGACCGCGATGACCGCCGCGACGCTCGACCGGATCACCGGCGGACGCTTTCACCTGGGCCTCGGTGTCTCCGGGCCGCAGGTCAGCGAGGGCTGGCACGGTGTCAGGTTCGCCGATCCGCTGGGTCGCACCCGTGAGTACGTCGAGATCGTCCGGCAGGCACTCGGTCGTCAGAACGTGGAGTTCCACGGCAAGCACTTCCATCTACCGCTGCCGGACGGCCCGGGCAAGTCTCTGCGGCTGCTCTTGCTGCCGGAACGGGAGAATGTGCCGATCTACCTGGCCTCGCTCGGTCCGAAGAACCTCGCGCTCACCGGCGAGATCGCTGACGGCTGGATCGGCATCTTCGTCAGCCCCGAATACCTGCCCGAGCAACTCGAGACGATCGCGGGCGGCCGGGCGAAGTCCGACCTGACCATGGACGGGTTCGACGTCGTCGCCTCCGTCAACGTGAGCATGGCCGACAACGTCGACGCCGCAGCCGATCGCCTGCGCGGCCACGCCGCTCTCTACATCGGTGGCATGGGCTCGAGGGACAAGAACTTCTATCACGCGCTCGCCACCCGGATGGGCTTCGAGAAGCACGCAGACCACGTCCAGGATCTGTTCCTGGCCAAGCAGCACCGCGACGCGGGCGCAGCCGTGCCGCGCGAGTTCATCGAACGCACCGCGATGGTTGCAGACGCAGAAGCGATCCGCGCCCGGCTGCGTGCTTATGCGAAAGCCGGCGTGACGACGCTCGCGGTTTCGCCGTGGATGGACAGCATGCAGGAGCGGATCGAACTGCTCGGACTCATCGCACGATTGATGGACGACGAGGGACTGCGTTCCTCGTGACCACCGTGTTGTTGCTGCGGCACGGGCGGACCGCGGCGAACGCCGCCGGGCTGCTGGCCGGCTGGACCGAGGGTGTCGGTCTCGACGACACCGGCAAGGAGCAGGTGACCGCGCTCGGCCGACGGCTGCGCGATGTTCCGTTGGCCGGCGTGGTGACCAGCCCGTTGCAGCGCTGCCGTGAGACGACGGACGCGATCGTCTCCGGGCGTGAGGTTGAGGTGACGGTCGACGAGGGCGTGGGGGAGTGCCACTACGGCGGTTGGACGAACCGGCCGCTCAAAGAGCTGGCGAAGGAAGACCTTTGGCGCACGGTGCAGGATCACCCGAGCGCGGCCACATTTCCTGCGAGCGAGCAGTACCGGCACGAGTCGATCGCCCAGATGCAGTTGCGAGCGGTTGAGACGATGCGGCACTACGACGCACATTTCGAGCAACAGGTCGGTGCGCACGCGGTGTGGGCGCTGGTGTCCCACGGCGACGTGATCAAGTCGATCCTCGCCGAATGTCTCGGTGAGCACATCGACCAGTTCCAGCGCATCACCGTCGGTCCGGCCTCGCTTAGCGCCGTACGCCTCACCGCTACGCGGCCGTTCGTGCTGCGGATCAACGACACCGGTAGCGATCCCGCCGACCTCGTGCCGAAGCCCGATCAGGCGAAGGACGCCGAGGCAACTGTCGGCGGTGGCTCGACCGCGCAGGGCTGAGGCGCGGCGCTAGGGTCGGTACATGCCGTTGATCGAGTACCTGGACCCCGACAGGTTCGTCGCGGGCACCGTCGGCCCTGCGGGCCAGCGCACCTTCTTCCTGCAGGCCGTCGACGGCCGCCGGATCACCAGCGTGTCGCTGGAGAAGGCGCAGGTCGCGATGCTTGCCGAGCGGATCGATGAACTGCTCGACCAACTGGACGCCACCGCTGACGTCCCGGTCATGGAACCGGACAACGAGCCACTGAGCACCCCGATCGATGATGAATTCCGGGTGGGCACCCTCACGCTTGCCTGGGATCCGGAGACGCTGCGCGTGATCGTGGAGTGCCTCGATTCCACCGTGTCGGTCGAGGTGGATGAATCGGGCGAACCGTCCGTCGCCGTCGACGAACCCGACAGCACCACGCTCCGCGTCGCGGTGCAGCCGCAGATGGCGCGCGAATTCACCCGTCGTGCAACGGCATTGCTTGAGCAGGGCCGTCCGCCGTGCCCGCTCTGCGGCGACCCGCTGGACCCGAACGGCCATGTCTGTCCCCGTGCCAACGGATACAAGCGCTGACGACCAGGTGCTGCGGCTGCTGGCCGACAGCGACCTGGAGATCGAAGGGCGGCTGGTCGATGCGTCCAATGTCGCGCTGCGTGTCTGGGTGGGCGAGGGTGAGAAGCGAACAGCCGCGGTCTACAAGCCGATTCGAGGCGAACGACCCTTGTGGGACTTCCCCGACGGGTCCCTCGCCGGACGCGAGCTGGCGGCCTCGTACGTCTCGGACGCCACCGGCTGGAACTTCGTGCCCAGGACGGTCCTGCGGGACGGGCCGCTCGGGCCGGGCACCGTTCAGCAGTGGGTCGGACCGCTCGAGGGGCGGGAGGACCCCGACTTCGTCCGCATCGACGCGCCGGCTGACGTCCCGGACGGCAACGTCCCGGTGCTCGCCGTCCGGGACGAGGCAGATCGACCGCTGGTCGTCTCGCACAGCGACACCCCGCGCCTGCGTACGCTCGCGGTGTTCGACGCACTGCTGAACAACGCCGACCGCAAGGCGAGTGCGCTGCTGGCGGACGACGCCACGTTCTGGGCCATCGATCACGGCCTGTGCTTCCACGAGGAGGAGAAGCTGCGGACGGTGTTCTGGGGCTTCGCCGGTGAGCCCATCGCCGCGACGGATATCGCTGCGCTGCAACGCTTTTCCGAGGCACTTGACGGCGGGCTTGTGGCGCAGTTGGAGCCCTTGCTCACGCTCTCTGAGATCGAGGCATTGCACGAAAGGCTGCACGGCCTGCTCGCCGACGGCGTGATGCCCGAGGTGCCCGAGGACCGGCATCCGCTGCCGTGGCCACTGTGGTGACCCGTGGTGGCACTGTGGTGAACGGCTCAGCCGACCGTCTCGTGAGCAAGCCCGCCCGACAACTAGGCTCTACGCCGTGAAGTCCTGGTCTCAGCCGTCCTTTCCCCGCCTGGCGAAAGCGGCACCCGCCCTGCGGTTGCGCGACGAACACACCGGTGAACTCGAGGTCGTCCCGACGAACGACCCGGTCGGCGTATACGTCTGCGGGATCACCCCGTACGACACGACGCACCTCGGGCACGCCGCCACCTATGTGACCTTCGACCTCGCGATCCGCGCACTGCGCAACGCCGGCCACGACGTCACCTATGTACAGAACGTCACCGACATCGACGACCCGCTGCTCGAACGGGCAGCGCGCGACGGCATCGACTGGCAGGACCTCGCCCAGCGTGAGATCGACATCTTCCACGCCGACATGGAGGCCCTGCGCAACCTTCCGCCCCAGCACTACGTCGGCGTCGTCGAGACGATGCCTCGCCATGTCGAGGTCATTTCGCGACTGGTCGCGGAAGGCGTGGCGTACGGCCTGCCGGTGGACGCGTCCGAAGCCGGGCAGGACGGCGTCCAGGACTTCTATCTCGACCTGTCGGGCCAGCCCAGCTTCGGTGAAACAAGCGGCTGGAACCGCGAGCAGATGGTGGAAGTGTTCGCCGACCGCGGGGGAGACCCCGACCGCCCGGGCAAGCGCGACGTGCTCGACCCGCTGCTCTGGCGCGGTTGGCGCAAGGGCGAACCCCATTGGGACGGAGTCGAACTCGGCCCCGGACGCCCCGGCTGGCACCTGGAATGCACGACGATCGCGCTGGACCACCTCGGCATGGGATTCACCCTGCAGGGCGGCGGCACCGACCTCGTCTTTCCCCACCACGAGATGTCAGCGGTCCAGGCGGAAGCGCTGACCGGGAAGAGCCCGTTCGCGCACCGTTACGCCCACCAGGCGATGGTGGCCTACGACGGCGAGAAGATGAGCAAGTCGCTGGGCAACCTGGTCAAGGTCTCCCAACTACGCGCGGAGGGCGTCGACCCGATGGCCGTGCGCCTGGTCGTCCTTGACCACCACTACGCCCTCGACTGGGAGTACACCGACGACCAGCTCGAGAGTGCGAAGGAGCGCCTGGCGACTTGGCGCGACGTCGCGTCCCGAGCCGGCGATGACGATGCGGACCAACTCGCCGACGCGATCACCGCTGCACTCGCCGACGATCTCGACGCACCCGCCGCGTTGCAGGCCATGGACGCGTGGGCGGCCGATCACGTCCGGGCCGACGCCGGCCCTTCACCGCGCGTCACCGACGCGATCGACGCCGCCCTCGGCATCGCCCTCTGACAACGGGCCACACGCCGACGATGACTCTCGATGCATGAGGGCACTCCGTATACGGAGTGCCCTCATGCATTTTGCGTTCCCTCAGGGGCGAGGGCCGGGGCCGCCCTCGTCGCGACGGCGCAGGTACTTCTCGAACTCGCGAGCGATCGCGTCGCCGCTGGCTTCGGGCAGGTCGGTGGTGGCCTGGGCCCGTTCGAGGGCCTCGATGTACTCGGCGATCTCCTCGTCGGCGGCGGCAAGTTCATCGACGCCGCGCTCCCACGCCGCTGACTCGTCCGGAAGTTCACCGCGGTCGACCACGGTGTCCAGCAGTTCCTCGAGCTTGACCACCATTGCCAATGTCGCCTTCGGGGACGGGGCGGTCGCGGCGTAGTGGGGCACTGCCGCCCAGACCGAAAGACTCGAGATACCAGTGCGATTGGCGGTGTCGGTCAGCACGCCGACGATGCCGACCGGGCCCTCGTACTCACTGGGCTCGACGTCGTAGCGCTGCTGCATGTCCGGATGTTCGGCAGTCACCGACACCGGCATCGGACGACGGTGTGGCACGTCGGCCAGTAGTCCGCCGAGCGTGATGAGCAGGGAGATGTCGGACTCCACGGCGAGCGACAGCAACTCCTGGACGAACTGCATCCATCGGAACGACGGCTCGATGCCGTGCACCAGCAGGACGTCGCGGTCGAGCGGGGTGTCACGGGCCAGGTAGACCCGGGTCGTGGGCCACTCGATCTGCCGTGATTCGGGACCACCGACCACACGTGGCCGGTTCACCTGGAAGTCGTAGTACTCGGCGGGGTCGATCGCCGCGACCAGATCGGCGTCCCATACCTCGATCAGGTGCGCGACGGTGCTCGTTGCCACCTCGCCGGCGTCGTTCCAGCCCTCGAACGCGGCGATCATGATGGGATCGTCGAGCAGTGGGATGTCCTCGATCTCGATCACGTGATTCGTCCCTTCATCCCTGGTTTGCCCGTCCGGGTTCGACGGCTTCGATCCAGCGTACGGAGTGATCGACCACGCCTCGGCGGTGACCGGGCAACGGGATGCAGGTGTCGTAAACTCGGGCGACTCTACGAAGGGAACACCAACAGTGAGCAGCCGCTCCGACTCCCGCTCCGAGACTTTCGAGCGCGACACGACCCACCAGCGTCCAGACGCCACCGCCGAACTCACCGAAGCGCTCAACTCCCGCGTGATGATCCTCGACGGCTCGATGGGTGTCTTCATTCAACGCCACAAACTGTCGGAGGACGAGTTCCGCGGCGAGCGATTCGCCGACTGGGAGCGTGACGTCAAGGGCAACAACGACCTGCTCTCGATCACCAAGCCCGAGTTGATCGCCGACATCCACCGCGCCTACCTCGACGCCGGCGCCGACATCATCGAGACGAACACCTTCTCGGCACAACGGATCTCGATGGCCGACTACGGCATGGAGGATCTCTCCTACGAGTTGAACTTCGCCTCTGCCGCGCTCGCCCGCGCGGAGTGCGACAAGGCCGCGACCGATGACAAACCGCGCTATGTCGCCGGTGCACTCGGCCCGACCAACCGGACGGCGTCCATCTCTCCTGAGGTCAATGACCCGGGTGCCCGCAACATCACCTACCAGGAACTCGTCGACGCTTACCTGGAACAGGCGCAGGGCCTGATCGACGGCGGCTCGGACCTGCTGCTGGTCGAGACGATCTTCGACACCCTCAACGCCAAGGCGGCGATCTTCGCCCTGGAAACCCTGTTCGAGCAGGAGGGACGCCGGTGGCCGGTGATCATCTCCGGCACGATCACGGACGCGTCCGGTCGCACGCTGTCCGGTCAGGTCACCGAGGCCTTCTGGAACAGCGTCCGCCACGCCAAGCCGCTCGCTGTCGGGTTCAACTGTGCGCTCGGGGCCGCCGACATGCGCCCGTACGTCGCGGAACTGTCGAAGGTCGCGGACGCGTTCGTCTCGGTTTACCCGAACGCCGGCCTGCCCAACGCCTTCGGTGAGTACGACGAGACTCCTCAGGAGATGGCGGACGTCGTCGGCGGCTTCGCCAAGGACGGACTGGTCAACATCCTCGGCGGCTGCTGCGGCACCACGCCCGAGCACATCAGCGAGATCGCCGACCGGGTCGAGGGCGTGTCCCCCCGCGAAGTACCGAGCATCGCCCCCGCACTGCGTCTGTCCGGTCTCGAACCGCTCAACGTGGTCGAGGACTCCCTGTTCGTCAACGTCGGCGAGCGCACCAACATCACCGGTTCGGCGCGTTTCCGCAAGTTGATCAAGGACGGCGACTACCCGACCGCACTGAACGTGGCGCGTCAGCAGGTCGAGGCCGGCGCACAGGTCATCGACATCAACATGGACGAAGGCATGATCGACGGCATCGAGGCGATGGATCGCTTCTGCAAGCTGATCGCCTCCGAGCCCGACATCAGCCGCGTCCCGGTGATGATCGACTCGTCCAAGTGGAGCGTCATCGAGGCCGGTCTGCGCTGCGTACAGGGCAAGCCCATCGTCAACTCGATCTCGATGAAGGAGGGCCTGGAACCGTTCATCGAACAGGCCCGCCTGTGCCGCAAGTACGGCGCCGCCGTGGTGGTCATGGCCTTCGACGAGGAGGGACAGGCCGACACCATCGAGCGTCGCAAGGAGATCTGTTCCAAGGCTTACGAGATCCTCACGCAGGAGATTGGTTTCCCGGCCGAGGACATCATCTTCGACCCGAACATCTTCGCGGTCGCGACGGGTATCGAGGAGCACTCCAACTACGGCGTCGACTTCATCGAGGCCACCCGTTGGATCAAGCAGAACTTGCCCGGAGCCCTGGTCTCCGGCGGTGTCTCGAACGTCTCGTTCAGCTTCCGCGGCAACAACCCGGTGCGCGAGGCGATCCACGCGGTGTTCCTGTACCACGCCATCGAAGCGGGCATGGACATGGGAATCGTCAACGCCGGCGCACTGGTCGTCTACGACCAGATCGATCCCGAACTCAAGGAGCGCATCGAGGACGTCGTGCTCAACCGACGTCCCGACTCCACGGAGCGGCTGCTGGAGATCGCGGCCGAGCACAACAAGGAAGCCGGCCCGGTCGACAACAGCGCGGCCCTCGAGTGGCGCAATCTTCCTGTACGCGAACGCATCACGCACGCGTTGGTGAAGGGCATGGACGAGTATGTCGTCGCCGACACCGAGGAGATGCGGGTCGAGCTCGCCGAGGCGGGGGAGCGGCCACTGGCCGTCATCGAGGGCCCGCTGATGGACGGCATGGGCGTCGTCGGAGACCTCTTCGGTGCCGGCAAGATGTTCCTGCCGCAGGTCGTGAAGTCGGCGCGCGTGATGAAAAAGGCTGTCGCACACCTGATTCCGTACATCGAGGCGGAGAAGAAGCCGGGCGACGCGGTGCGCGCCAAGGGCAAGATCGTCATGGCGACGGTCAAGGGCGATGTGCACGACATCGGCAAGAACATCGTCGGTGTGGTGCTGCAGTGCAACAACTACGACGTCGTCGACCTCGGCGTGATGGTGCCCACCGCCAAGATCCTGGAGACCGCGAAGGCGGAGAACGCCGACATCATCGGCCTGTCGGGTCTGATCACTCCCTCGCTGGACGAGATGGTCGGTGTCGCGCAGGAGATGGAGCGACAGGGGTTCGACATCCCGTTGTTGCTCGGCGGCGCGACCACGTCGAAGGCACACACCGCCGTCCGCGTGACCTCGAAGTACCACGGACCGGTCGTGTGGGTGAAGGACGCCTCGCGTTCGGTGCCGACGGCGTCTGCGCTGCTGTCCGACACTCGCAAGCAACCTTTCCTGGACGAGGTCGAGCGTGATTACGAGTCGATCCGGCAGCGCCACGCGGCGAAGAAGAACGACCGCCCGCTGATCTCCTACGAGCAGGCGATGGCCAAGCGTCCCCCGATCGACTGGTCGAACTACCAGCCGCAGCGTCCGCACATGTTGCTGCAGCAGGACGAGAACACCGGTAACGACCAGGTGCACGGGCAGATCCGCAGCTGGACCAAGGTGGTGCGCAACTACCCGATCGCCACGCTGCGCAAGTACATCGACTGGCAGCCGTTCTTCAATGCCTGGGAGATGAAGGGACGCTTCCCCGACATCCTCAACAACCCGGCGACGGGGGAGACCGCGCGCAAGCTGTACGACGAGGCGAACGCGATGCTCGACAAGATCGAGGCCGAGAACTGGCTCGAGGCGTCCGGCGTCGTCGGGTTCTTCCCGGCCAACTCCGTCGGCGACTCCATCGAGGTCTACACCGACGAGTCGCGCAGTGAGATCCGCACGATGCTGCACCACCTGCGCCAGCAGGGGCAGCACCGTGAAGGTGTCGCGAACAAGTCCCTGGCCGACTACATCGCCCCGAAGGACTCCGGCCTGCGCGACTACATCGGCGGTTTCGCGGTCACCGCAGGCCTGGGCGCAGGCGACAAGATCAAGGAGTTCAAGGACGCGATCGACGACTACAGCGCGATCCTGCTGGAATCGGTCGCCGACCGCCTGGCCGAGGCCTTCGCCGAGCGGATGCATGAGGTCGTGCGTCACGAACTGTGGGGTTACGCCGCCGACGAGACGCTCTCGAACGAGGACCTGATCGCCGAGAGGTACCGCGGCATCCGTCCTGCCCCCGGCTACCCCGCTTGCCCCGATCACACGGAGAAGGCGACCCTCTGGGAACTGCTCGACGTGAAGAACCAGACCGGCATCGAACTCACCGAGTCGATGGCCATGTGGCCGGGCGCGTCCGTCTCGGGCTGGTACTTCTCCCACCCAGATTCGCAGTACTTCGTGGTCGGACGCATCAACCGTGACCAGGTGGAGTCGTATGCGCAGCGCAAGGGCTGGACGCTGAAGCAGGCCGAGAAGTGGCTCTCGCCCAACCTCGGCTACGAACCGGAGGACTGATCGTGATGGCAGAGATGCCGGAAGCGATTCTGTGGGACATGGACGGCACGCTGGTCGACACCGAGCCGTACTGGATGAACGCCGAGCGTGAACTTGTCGCCTCGTTCGGTGGTGTGTGGACCGATGAGTTGGCGCACCAACTCGTCGGTAACCCGCTCGTGGTGTCGGCGCAGATGATCAGGGAGAACTCGCCGGTGGCACTACCCGACGAGGAGATCGTCGACACCCTCCTGAAGTCGGTGATCAGGCAGATGCAGGAGCACATCCCGTGGCGTCCCGGTGCCGCTGAGTTGCTGAAAGCGGCTGTGACACAAGGGATTCCCAATGCCTTGGTGACGATGTCCTACGAGTCCTTCGCGCGGGTGATGGTGGACGAACTGCCCACGGGCACGTTCGGTGCGGTCGTCACCGGGGACGTGGTCGAGCACGGCAAGCCGCATCCCCAGCCCTACCTCGTCGCCGCCGAGGCACTCGGGGTCGATCCCAGCCACTGTCTGGCGGTGGAGGATTCGCCGACCGGTGCGCGCTCGGCGGTCGCCGCCGGAGCCCGGACCATCGCGGTGCCGCACATCGTCGACGTGCCGGACGAGGTCGGTGCGGTGAAGGTCGCGACGCTGGCCGGGGAGACCATCGAGTCATTGTGGAGCCGCACGACTCAGTCCTGACCTACCTCCGGCTCACCGGCATACGCGGGATCCACTGCGCGTTCCGCTGCGAGTGCAGGCAGCGGTGGCGCGGTGCCGCCGAACTCCGGACACAGCGCCTGGTGACTGCACCAGGAGCACAGGCGTGAACGGGACGGACGCCAGTCGCCGGTGCTCGCCGACCGCGCGATGGCGTCCCAGAGCGCCTTGATCTTGCGTTCGGTCGCCAGCAGTTCGCGCTCGTCGGGGGAGTAGCGGACGATTTCCCCGTTGCCGAGGTAGACCAGTTGCAGCAGGCGGGGGATCTCGCCCCGGGTGCGCCACAGCACCAAGGCGTAGAACTTCATCTGGAACAGCGCCTTGGCTTCGAACAGTGCGGACGGCGAGCGGCCGGTCTTGTAGTCGACCACCCGCATCTCACCCGTCGGTGCCACGTCGAGGCGGTCGACGTAGCCGCGCAGGGTGAGCCCGTCGACCTCGGCTTCGACATAGAGCTCCCGCTCGGCCGGTTCGAGACGGGTCGGATCCTCGAGCGCGAACCACTTCTCGACCAGCGTGCGGGCCGGACGCAGCCAGTCGCCGAGCTCTCCGTCGACCAGGGACGCGAGTTCGGGCTCGCTCTCGACGAGCGCCTCCCACTGCGGTGCGAGCAGAGAGTGGGCATGCTCGAGCGTCCGATCGGCCGCCTCGACATCGAAGAGTCGTTCCAGCACGGCGTGGACGAGAGTGCCGCGAGCGGCCGCGGCGGACGGTGGCTCGGGCAGCCGGTCGATGACGCGGAAGCGGTACAGCAGCGGACATTGCATGTAGTCGGCCGCGCGGCTCGGCGAGATCGCTCGTTTCACACGTGTCACCGGATGATCGCCAATCCTTGAATCAGTCATCATGCCGTCCTGCATGGGTATGACCCTAGACAGCCCCACCGACACTCAGCCCCGGCTCCGACAGGCTGGGACCTACGAGGCGTCGTGTACGCAGTCGGGGTAGGTGACGTATGTGCGGCCGGTGCGGGAGGTCCAGGTGCAGACTCCGTCGTCGCTCATTTGGTAGTCCCAGTGCTTCTTGGTCTTTGCGTCGTGATGGTGTCGGCAGAGTGCGGCGAGGTTGTGCCCGGCGGTGGGTCCCTGCGGCCATTCGATGACGTGGTCGATGTCGCACCTGATGGCGGTCCTGGTGCACATCGGGAACCGGCAGGTCTGGTCGCGTCGTTGGACGAACTCCCTCATCCTTGATGTCGGCTCGTACGCCGTCGTCGAGGTCTCGCAGGTGACTCCGGTGTCGGCGTCGACCATTGCTCGGGTCAGGCGGCAACCGAACTGGTCGATCAACGCGTCGAGGACTTCGGGCCGGATGAACCCAATCCCTGCGATCCGTGCCCACCCCGTTGTGTAGCAGTGGTTCGATTCGGTTGTCGTTGAGCCGGATTCGGAGCCACCAGTGTCGGCGGCCTGCTTGGAGTCATCAGGACCTCGCGGGGATGAGGTGGATTGTCCGGGTGGGGGTGATCCGTCGTCCGGGGACGCCTCGGGCTCGTGTTTCGGGTCGTCGGTGGCACGTTTGGTGGCCGTCGCAGCCTGTTCCTCGCGTTCCTCGCGCACGACAGGGACCTGGATCACGACCTGGTAGGTCACGTCGGCGCCTTGTGTGACGAGGTCGTGCAACGCGCCGAGGCGCAGTTGTCCGAGCGTCGGCTTCGACTCACCGGTCTCGCTGCCCTCGCTTGCGGTCGGGTTCTTCGAGCGTTGATCAGCCAACTGGTCCACGGCTCCGTAGATGCGGGCGATCTGGTCGGCCGGTCCGATGGCACACAGCTCGGCCATCCCGGCAATGTCGGAGGGACGCACCCAGACACCGGTGGCTTCTTTGGCTTCCTTCTGGCGGGTCTTCTTCGCGGCTTCTTCCTCCCATTGGGTCACCAGTGCCCGTGCGGCGCTCTTCACCTTCAGGTAACCCCAGGTGTCGAAGCCTTTGGTGTCGAGCAGGTGCTGCTCGACCCGGTGGGAGGTTTTGGGTGAGGCGTTCACCAGCTCGGAGGCAACGAGGCTGACCTTCCAGTACGGGATCGAACCCTCGACCGCGGCCGCCAACAGACCGGGCGTTTTGGTGCACGCATCGATGGAGTTGCTCATCTTGCTCGACGCGGTGCGGGGTGCCATCTGACAGGCAGCCGCCAGGTCGGTGTCGGCAAACGACGCCTGGTGACCGAGCGCGTGCTCGACCTTCGCCGTGACCCCGGTGTCGGAATCGACCAACTCCTCGTCGATCGCGGCATACCGAGCCATGGCCATGGCTTGGACGGCTTGGGAGGTGGATGCCAACTGGGTGGAACCGGTCACTGCTTTCTCGAGCATGCGATGGTCATCGACGTCGACGGATCGGGTGGTGGCGATGGACTCGGTGTTGCGCACGGCGTCTGATTCGAGCCGGTGGAACGCTTCACGGGAGATCCGGTTCGCGAACGTCAGCATCTCCGCGGGTGACCCCAAAGCGTTCAGAAGCTGGTTCAACAAACGCTGCTTCTGATCTGAAAGCGATTGCAGCAGAACGAATTCCACCGGTGAGACCGGTTCGTAGAACTCGTAGCTAAGGGCCATACGAAGACTCTAGGCGGGACCACCGACAACCTCCGTCGGCGAATTCGTGCCGTGCCGCGATCGACCAAACAGGAGGTTTCCGAAAGCGAGGCCGCCGTCGTGTCGCGTCCCGGTGGTTTCGGCACCGATGCCCTCGTTCCTCGGGCGTCGGGCTCAACCAGCGATGTCGGTCAGGCTCAACCCAGCGACATCGGTCAGGCTCGACCGTCGCGCAACTGGATTCGGAGGCGCACAGAGCCGACGGTTAACCTTCGTCCATGACGCAGACCCCGCAGCCGGCCCCCGGTCTCAAGATCGGATCGCTGCGCGGAGTGCCGGTGTTCATCGGACGCAGTTGGGTGCTCATCGCGGTCGTCATCGTGTTCACCTTCGGTCCACAGGTGCAGCGGGCACTGCCCGAACTCGGGACCACTGCCTACGTCGTCGCCTTCGCGTACGTCGTCGGTCTGCTCATCTCCGTCCTTGTCCACGAGGCTGCGCACGCGCTGGCCGGACAATGGCGCGGGTTCGAGGTGCACCAGATCGTCGCCGACCTCTGGGGTGGCCATACCTCCTTCACCAAGGAAGGCCGCACCGCCGGCAGCAGCGCGATTGTCGCGGCAGTAGGCCCGCTGTCCAATGCGCTGCTCGCACTCATCGGATTCGGTGTACTGCAACTCGATCTGCCGGATGTCGCCCGCCTGCTGGTCGTTGCGTTCACCTGGGCGAACGGCCTGGTGGCGGCGTTCAATCTCCTGCCCGGCTTCCCCCTCGACGGCGGCCACCTGGTCGAAGCGGGTGTGTGGGCCGCCACCGGCAACCGAAACAAGGGGACGGTCGTCGCCGGCTGGTGCGGACGTCTGGTGACGCTGGCCGTCATCGCGGTCCTCATCGTCTGGCCCATGGTGCAGGGCCGTCCGTTGTCCCTCATCGGCACGATCTGGATCGCGCTCATCGCGTCCTTCATGTGGTTCGGGGCGTCCGCGGCGATCAACCGGGGCAACGTCAGCAGCCAGCTCGGGTCGGTCGCGCTGCGCGACATCCTGCGTCCGTTGTCGGCGGCCCCGTACGACATCGCGGTCGAGCACCTGCCGCCGTACGACACCGTCCTGATGGCGCCGAACGGTGAGCCCGAGGGCTTCGTTCCGGCCGGGAGCGCGATGATGGTGCCGCTCGACCAACGAGCGGCCACCCCGGCTTCCGCGCTGATGCTCAAACCGTCCGGACCCTGGGTGGTACGCCTGGAACACGACGAGGACGCCGAACACGACCTTTCCAAGCTGGTCGACAACGCCGCGAGGCACGGCGAAGTCGCCGAGCGCACCGTCGTGCTGGCACCGGACGGACGCCCGGTGGGCTGGATCGAGCGCGACGAACTCATCGCTGCGGTGCGCTCCGCCGTCCGCTGACCCGTTCGCCGGTTCGGAGCACCAGCCGGTGCGACCTAGACTTGCGCCTCATGACCGACGCCCCTGAAAGCAGCACCGACAGCGTCCCGGCGACCACGGACGGCCCGCTCGGTGCCAACCTGCGCCGCGGACCCTTCACCGAGGGCGAACGCGTCCAACTCACCGATCCGAAAGGTCGGATGCACACGATCACGCTCGGCACGGGCAAGCAGTTCCACACCCACCGTGGGTACCTCGCGCACGACGATCTGATCGGCCGCCCGGACGGCACCACAATCACCAACACCGCCGGCGTCGAGTACCTCGCGTTGCGGCCGCTGCTGCCTGACTTCGTGCTGTCGATGCCTCGCGGGGCCGCCGTCGTCTACCCCAAGGACGCCGGTCAGATCGTCACCATGGGTGACATCTTCCCGGGCGCGACGGTCGTCGAGGCCGGCGTCGGCTCGGGTGCGCTGTCGATGTCGTTGCTGCGCGCGGTCGGCGACCAGGGACGTCTGTACTCCTTCGAGCGGCGCGATGACTTCGCGCAGATCGCGAAGGGCAACGTCAACTCCTTCTTCGGTGCCCCGCATCCCGGGTGGTCGATCACCGTCGGCGATCTGGTCGACGCACTCCCGCAGACCGTCGAGAACGGCACCGTCGACCGCGTGGTGCTCGACATGCTCGCGCCGTGGGACTGCCTCGGCGTGGTCGGCGATGCCTTGGCGCCGGGTGGACTGCTCATCTGCTACGTCGCGACCGCGACGCAGTTGTCCCGCACGGCCGAGGCGATGCGCGACCACGGCGGTTTCACCGAGCCGCAAGCGTGGGAGTCGCTCGTTCGCGGCTGGCACCTCGAAGGTCTCGCGGTGCGTCCGGAGCACCGGATGCACGGCCACACCGGCTTCCTCATCTCCACCCGCCGCCTCGCTCCGGGGGTCACCCCGCCGGTGCGCAAGCGTCGCCCGAGCAAGGGTGCCGCGGACGGTTACGACGAAGCCGACGTCCAGGCCGTCATGCCGTCGGGCGAGTGGAGCCCGGAAGACGTGGGGGAGCGGCCGGTCTCGGACAAGAAGGTCCGCAAGCTGGCGCGTTCATTCAGTGAGCAGCAATCGGACCAGGAGCGTCCCGGCGGTTAGGGTCGAAGCCGGAGCCGTCTGTCGAAGGAGAGTGACGTGTCCGACCAACGCCCCACCGGTCAGAACCCGCAGTACGACGAGATGCAGAGTCTGCGCGCCGAGGTCGAGGCCCTGCGGACGCGCGTCACCAACCCGACCCAGCGGCTCGATCTCGAACAGACGATCCGCCAGCTGCAGTCGGCACAGGCGACTTTGTCGACACAGAACGAGCGGCTGGTGCGCACCCTGAAGGACGCGCGCGAACAGATCGTGTCGCTCAAGGGTGAGATCGACCGCCTCGCCCAACCGCCGGCCTCCTTCGGCGTGGTGCTCGAACGATCCGACGACACCGTCGACATCCTGACGTCCGGGCGCAAGATGCGCGTCTCGGTCAGCCCGACCATCGAGCAGACCGACCTGGTCCCGGGACGCGAGGTCGTACTCAACGAAGCCCTCAACGTGGTCAAGACGCTGGGCTATGAGAACGTCGGCGAACTCGTGCAGTGCAAGGAGTTCCTCGGCGAGGACCGGGTGCTCGTCGTGCTGCACGGCGATGAGGAGCGGGTCTGCCGGGTGGCGGCTGCGCTCAAGGACGAACGCATCCGGGTGGGCGACTCGCTGCTGCTGGACGCACGCACGAACTTCGTCTTCGAACGTATCCCCAAGGCCGAGGTGGCCGATTTGGTGTTGGAGGAAGTGCCCGACATCCAGTACGAGGACATCGGTGGGCTCACCGGCCAGATCGAGCAGATCCGGGACGCGGTCGAGTTGCCTTATCTGCACGCCGACCTGTTCCGTGAGCACGCGCTCCGTCCGCCCAAGGGCGTGCTGCTGTACGGCCCTCCCGGCTGTGGAAAGACGATGATCGCCAAGGCGGTCGCGGCATCGCTGGCGCGCAAGGTGGCCGAGAAGACCGGTCAGGACCAGACCAAGAGCTATTTCCTGAACATCAAGGGTCCGGAACTGCTCAACAAGTACGTCGGTGAGACCGAGCGGCACATCCGGCTGATCTTCCAGCGCGCCCGTGAGGCGTCCTCGGACGGCACGCCCGTGGTGGTGTTCTTCGACGAGATGGAGTCGTTGTTCCGTACCCGCGGTTCGGGCGTGAGCTCCGACGTCGAGACAACCGTCGTGCCGCAGCTGCTCGCGGAGATCGACGGCGTGGAGAAACTCGAGAACGTCATCGTCATCGGTGCCTCCAACCGTGAGGACATGATCGACCCGGCCATCCTGCGTCCCGGACGTCTGGACGTGAAGATCAAGATCGAACGGCCGGACGCCCAGAGCGCCCACGAGATCTTCAGCAAGTACCTCACCGCGACGCTGCCGCTGCACCCCGACGACGTGGCCGAGCACGGTGGTGACAAGCAGGCCGCGGTCGACGCGATGATCCAGGCGACCGTTGAGCGGATGTACGCCGAGGTCGATGAGAACCGCTTCCTTGAGGTCACCTACGCCAGCGGCGACAAGGAGGTCCTGTACTTCAAGGACTTCAACTCCGGCGCGATGGTGCAGAACATCGTCGACCGGGCCAAGAAGATGGCGATCAAGGATCAGCTCACGACCGGCGTCAAGGGCATCCGGGTCGAGCACCTGTTGCAGAGCTGCGTCGTGGAGTTCAAGGAGAACGAAGACCTGCCCAACACCACCAACCCGGACGACTGGGCGCGCATCTCGGGCAAGAAGGGGGAACGGATCACCTACATCCGCACTCTGATCGACGGCAAGACCGGCGGCGGATCCGCCAAGGCGATCGATTCGGTCGCCACCACCGGCCAGTACCTCTGAGGACGCCGGCAGTCGAACAAGTACAGAAGATCGCGTGAATCACGGCGACCAGCACCCACAGCAACAAGCCTTCATCGACGGAAAACCGTTGTCCGCCAATGGCAACGGAGTTGTGCACCCGGGGGCTCAGGCGCTGCGGATCATGGCGTTCTCGCTCTGTGCCGCGATCGTCGCCTTCGGGATCGTCGTCGCCGTCGTGACGGGGCAGAACGACTTCCAGTTGGTTGCGACGCTGCTCGGTGTGGTGGTCGCGGTGCTGACCGCAGTCGCGATACAGATCGCCGGTTATCCGGAGAAGCCGTTCCCGGTCGGCGCCCGCCCGGATGCGAACACCGTGCTCAACGCGTACCGCCCCGGGATGATGCTGCGATTCGCTTTGGCGGAGGCGCCGGCGATCCTCGCGCTTGCGCTGACCATCGCGTTGCAGGGCAACATCCTCAGCTACATCCCTGCCGCCCTGATCAGCCTGGTGCTGATGTTCATGCACGTGCTGCCGACGCCCGCCGTACTGCGCCGGGTCGAGGCGCGATTCGACGCCGACGGCGCACGTTCGGGTCTGTCTGCTCTGTTTGGCCACTGAGGCGCGAAGTTCGTAATCAGTCGGCCTCCGGGACGTCTCTGTGAAAAGATAGTTCGGCAAAGAACTCACGTGCCTGCCTCGGCTGGTACACCGACGCGAGAGTGGTGCCCTCCTTGATCGAACAGACGAACTCACGGGTGGATCGGATGACCGACCCGCAGCGAGACGTCTTCGACGCGGTCATGGGCCTGGACGCCGCCCGGATGCGCGGGCACATCGTCGATTTCCAGAGTGCGCGCGGCAATGACGCGGTGGTCGCGGAATTGCTCGTGCCTGTCCTGGGGATCATTGGGGAGATGTGGGAGAACGGCACGCTCAGCGTCGCCCACGAGCACCACGGATCACAGATCATCCGCAATGTCATCGGGGAGTTCCGGCGCAAGGGCAGTGGCCCCGTCCACGGCAAGATCGTGCTCGCCTGTCCGCCCGGGGAACTGCATGACCTTCCGGCGCACCTGTTCGGGCTCATGCTGCGCGACCGCGGTTGGCAGCCCGTCGTCCTGGGTGCGGACACGCCGTGGACCGCGATCCTGGCCGCCGTGCGAGCGGTCTGCGCGGACGCCTGCATCCTCACCGGCACTCGCCCCGGCCCGTTGCTGCTGCACAGCGACCGCCTGCGCGAACTGAGCACCGTCACCAAGGTCTTCATCGGCGGCGGAGCGGTGAACGGACCGGCCGTGCGCGGAGTGACCCCGTTGCCGCTCGACTGGCCCGCCGCTGCGGACGTCGTTGCCGGAGCGTTGAAGACGCGTCAAGACCGGAGCGTCAGCCCCGCCTGAGCACCAGCGTCCGGATGAGGCGCCAGCCGATCAATCCGGCGCCGACGAACAGGGTCGCGACGACGACGAAAGCAAGCGCCGTACCGTCGCCCATGATCCGCCGCACCAGCATGCCGATCGCGATCGCGCAGACCCAGATCGCAACCCCGGCCGGGACATGCACCGGCACGCGGCGGTCCCAGTTGTAGTACGCGACCACCCAGCCGGCGACCATGCCGAGCAGGAACGGCCACGCCGTATCCAGCACTCCCACAAGAGGATTTGCCTCACCGTGAGTCCGGCGTCCGATGGCCGCGAAGACCGTCACGACGAAGACGTCGAGTGCGAGCAGGTACCAGCGCGCCGTCCTGTGGCGGGCCACCTCGGCGCTCATCGCACCCACCAGTCGTTCAGCTGGTCGGCAATCTCCATCCGTGCCTGGTGGCCGCAGCTGGTCGCGCCGGGCATGTTGAGGAAGCCATGCGGGACGCCGTAGTACCGGGTGAGGCGCACCCGGACCCCGGCGCGTTCGAGCATCCGGGCGAAATCGATCCCTTCCTGGGCCAGCGGGTCACGGTCCGCCGTCTGCACCAGAGCAGACGCCAGACCGCGCAGGTCGGCACGCGCCGGCGACAAGGTGGGGTCGGTGTCCCGCAGACCGGTGCCCTCGAGGTACAGCTCCTTGTAGCGGTCCATGTCGCCTCCGGTCAGTGCGGGCGCTCGGCGCATCTCGTGCACGATCGACAGGTCGGTCGCCGGGTAGATCAGCACTTGTCCCAGCAGTTCGCGGTTGTGGTCGCGGGCGTGGATCGCGACGAGCGCCGAGAGGTTACCGCCGGCGCTGTCACCGCCGACGACGACGCGCGGCTCATCCGTGCCGCACTCGGCCGGACCGTGCGACAACCAGTCGAAGACGTCCAGCGAATCGTGCAGTCCCGCAGGCGCTTTGTGCTCCGGAGCCTTGCGGTAGTCCGGTGCGAGCACGGTGCAGTCGGCCCGGTCGGCGAGCATTGACAGCATCGAGTCGTAGTCCCGCGGACGCCCGCGTACCCACCCACCGCCGTGGATGTACAGCAGCACGCGGTCGGTGTGGCGGCGGGTGCGGTAGCGGCGCACGGTGATGTCGTGCCCGTCGCGTCCGGCCATGCTGAATTCGTCGATCGACACGCCCTTGGTCACCGAGCCGATGATGAGCGAGGCAGGGAACTTCGGCGCGGGGGAGAGGGCTCGGGACGCTGCGATCTGTTCCAGGCTCATCTCCGACAAGGTGGTGCGCTGCAGGCGCGCCAAGCCGAAGCACAGGGCACGGGTACGCAACGGCATGCCGGCGGTGTCGGACCAGGTCGTTCGGGACATGGCAGCAGTATCGCTGCCGGGCACGGACACCACGGGGTGCGACACAGCCTCGGCTCATAGGCTGGGCCCATGAGCGTGCGCCGGGTGATGGGTATCGAGACCGAGTACGGCATTTCGCAGCCGGGGGACCCGTCCGCGAATCCGATGCTGATGTCCGGGCGGGTCGTCACCGCGTACGCCCGATCGGTGGGACTTCGCTCGGGACAGACGGGCTGGGACTACGCCGACGAGGCGCCGTTGCAGGACGCCCGCGGGTTCGCGATGGACCGCGAGTTCGCCGATCCGAGTCAGCTCACCGACGAGGAAGATCCGACGATGGCGAACGTCGTGCTGACCAACGGTGCACGCTTGTACGTCGACCACGCCCACCCGGAATACAGCTCGCCGGAGGTCACCGGGCCACGGGACGCGGTCATCTGGGACCGCGCCGGTGAACTCGTGATGCGCGAGGCGGCCAGGCTGCTGAACCAGCCTGGCATGCCGCCGCTCAACCTCTACAAGAACAACACCGACGGCAAGGGCGCGTCCTACGGAACGCACGAGAACTACCTGATGCGGCGCCTGACGCCGTTCGCCGACATCGTCAGTGGCCTCATCCCGTTCTTCGTCTCACGTCAGGTCGTCTGCGGTTCGGGCAAGGTCGGAATCGGCACCGAATCACAGCGTGCCGGATTCCAGTTGTCGCAGCGGGCCGACTTCTTCGAGACCGAGGTCGGCCTGGAGACGACGCTGAAGCGTCCGATCATCAACACCCGTGACGAGCCGCACGCGGTCACCGAGAAGTACCGCCGGTTGCATGTCATCATCGGCGACGCCAACCACTGCGATGTCGCGAACTTTCTCAAGCTCGGCACGACCAGCCTGGTGCTCGGGGTGATCGAAGCCGGGGCGGTGACGCAGAATCTCGCCCTGCAGGAGCCGGTCGCCGCGCTGCGGGCGATCTCGCACGACCCGACGCTGCGCACCTCGGTGCGGTTGGAGGACGGCCGCGAACTCACCGCACTGGAGATCCAGTACGCCTACCTGCAGATGGTGCGTGACTGGTTGGGCAGCGACGACCTCGACAGCGAGACCGTGGAGGTGCTCGACCGGTGGCAGCAGGTGCTCGACAAGCTCGCCGACGACCCGATGTCGGCGGCCCGCGAGGTTGATTGGGTTGCGAAACTTCAGCTGCTGCAGGGGTATCGGAACCGCGGGCTGGAATGGAGTGACCCGAAGATGCGGGCGATCGACATTCAGTGGAGTGATGTACGGGCCGAGAAGGGGATCTTCCACAAGCTCGCCGCGAGCGGCCGGTTCGACGAACTCATCTCGGCGGCGGACGTCGAGGCGGCGGTGAGCAACCCGCCGACCGACACCCGTGCCTACTTCCGCGGACGCGCCGTCCGTCAGTTCGGCGAGAACATCGCCGCAGCCTCGTGGGACTCGGTCATCTTCGACGTCCCTGAGCGATGCACGATGCAGCGGGTGCCGATGCTCGAACCCCTGCGCGGCACCCAGCAACATGTCGGCGCACTGTTCGACCGGGCCGGCAGCGCGGACGAACTGCTGCGGACGCTGCTCACCGACTGACGGAGCGCTTCAACTCGCGGGCGACAGATTGCACGAGTTACCCGGCCCCTTGATCAGGCTGCTGGTGCGCTCGTAGGACACCTTGTTGGAGTCCGCGGTGACCAGGCGAACGAAGTAGCCGGCCGTACGGGCGACCCGGGTGGGTTGGAAGACGGCCTTGGGCTGTGTCCACCTGCCGTCGTCACCGCGCTCGAAACTGACCTTGACCATGACGCCGTCCTGGGTGGCGTCCGGGAAGCCCCAGTTCACGCCCTGGTCGGAGATCTGGTTGCCGAGGCCGAAATAGACCATCTTCCCGTTGACCCGCTCGCACTTCTGGACGACGTGGGCGTGGTTTCCGATGATCGTGTCCACCGAACCCGACTGCATGAGCTCGTTCGCGGTCTCGACCATGGCCGGTGTGGGGGCGTGATCGTTCGCGTTGCCCCAGTGCATCGAGACGAGCACGATCTGAGCACCGGACTTGCGTGCGGCGACGGCGTCGGCGATGATCCCGCTCGCCTTCTTGCGTTTCCACATCGCCTCCTTCATCCAGATCGCCTCGTCCGGAACCCACAGGTCGCTGCCGCCGGCGAAGTTGTCGAGGGTGTAGCTGTAGGCGAGGTGGGCGACCTTGACGCCCTTGACGTCGTACATGGCCGGTTGACCCGGTGTGTTCGCGTCCGGCCCGGGTCCGGCGGCCTTCAGACCGTGGTCCGCCATCACCGTTCGTGTATCGGCGAGACCCTTCACGCCGGCATCGAAGGTGTGGTTGTTCGCGGTGCTGCAGCCGTCGTAGCCCATCCACGCCATCGCTTCGGCGAACTCGCGAGGACCGTTGTGCCGCAACCCCTTCGTGAGGTTGGTGTTGTCAGGGGACAGCGCGGCCTCCATGTTGCAGATGGCGAGGTCGGCGGACTCGGTGAACGGCTTGGCATCGGCCATCAGAGCCTTGAAGTCGTAACCGCCGTCCTTGCTCTGCGCCTTGGCGGCCTTGATGGGATCTTCCTGGGGGATGTCGTCGCCGCTGAAGGCGATCGTGAGGCGGTCGGCCCCTGTCTGCGCGGTCTCGCCATCACTCCCGGGGCTTCCTGAACTACCGGAACGTGCGCTGGAGCCTTCACTTCGGCTCCCACCGTCTCCTGAGGTTCCGGAATCGGAACCACCCAGGGCGCAACCGCCCAGAATCACGGACGCGGCGAATGCCGCGGCGACCGTCACACGCGCCCTCTTCATACCCCTTGTACGCATGTGCGACACAGTAACCGCGGACTACCGGGCCGCCTCGCCGCCACGCGGTTAGGGTGGACGTAGTTCAGTACGCGCGAGGAAAGACGGTGTCATGGCACAGGAACGCATCAACCCCCAGCGCCGCGACGGCGACCCGGCGCAGGAGACGCCGCCACCCGCACCCGCTGCACCGCAGGTTCAGACCGGCGACATCGACAGTGTCCTCGACGAGATCGACGGCGTGCTCGAGGCGAACTCCGAAGAGTTCGTGCGCGGGTTCGTCCAGAAGGGCGGCCAGTGACCGCGGACCCGAGCGGACGACTGCCGGCCGCGTACTTCGCCCCGGGATCCTCGTCGTTTACCGAGTTCCTGCAGGCCTACGCCCCGACGCTGATGCCCGACTCGACCCATGCGCCCTCGAGTGTGCAGGTGGACGCTCCGCACGGCACGACGATCGTCTCGCTCACCTACAACGGTGGCGTGCTGGTCGCCGGTGACCGGCGCGCCACGATGGGCAACCTCATCGCCAGCCACACCATGAAGAAGGTCTTCCTCACCGACGACTACTCGTCGGTGGGCATCGCCGGCACCGCCGGTGTCGCGATCGAGATGGTGCGCCTGTTCCAGGTGGAACTCGAACACTACGAGAAGATCGAGGGAGACCGACTTTCGTTGCAGGGCAAGGCGAATCGGCTCGCCTCGATGATTCGCGGCAACCTCGGAATGGCGATCCAGGGGCTGGCGGTCGTACCGCTGTTCGCCGGGTTCGATCTCGACACCGGCAAGGGCCGCATGTTCAGTTACGACGTCACCGGCGGTTGCTACGAGGAGCACCAGTACCACTCGGTCGGCTCGGGGTCCTTGTTCGCCCGCGGCGCTCTGAAGAAGCTCTGGCGCTCGGGGATGAGTCAGGATGACGCCGTGCGGGTGATCGTCGAGGCGCTGTACGACGCCGCCGACGACGACTCCGCAACCGGTGGTCCCGACCCCGGCCGGCGCATCTGGCCCAATGTCGCGATCCTCGACGCCGAAGGCTCGCGGTTCGTCACCGATGTCGAGATCGAGGCGGTCGTGGAGACCGTCGTCCGTGCCCGCAGGGAAGGGGACGCGTAGCGATGAGCATGCCGTTCTACGTCTCGCCCGAACAACTCATGAAGGATCGGGCCGACTACGCGCGCAAGGGAATTGCTCGTGGGCGCGCGGTGGTCGTGCTCGCTTATGAAGGCGGCATCGCGTTCGTCGCCGAGAACCCCAGCCGAGCACTGCACAAGATCTCCGAGATCTACGACCGGATCGCCTTCGCGGCGGTCGGCAAGTACAACGAGTTCGAGAACCTACGGGTGGCCGGGGTCCGGTACGCCGATCTGCGCGGGTACTCCTACGACCGTTCCGACGTCACCGCCCGAGGCCTGGCCAACGCGTACGCGCAGACGCTCGGCACGGTGTTCACCCAGGAGTCGAAGCCGTACGAGGTGGAGATCGTGGTCGCGCAGATCGGCGCGACGGCGGACGACGACCAGATCTACCGCCTGATGTACGACGGGTCCGTCGCGGACGAGCACGGGTACGTCGCCATGGGCGGCGGCGCAGATCGGATCTCCGCCGGACTGGAGCAGGAATGGCGTCCCGACCTCGACCTCGGCGGCGCACTGCAGTTGGCGGTGCGGTTGCTCGGTGTCGATGCCGAAGGTAATCCGCGAGAACTCACCGCCGACCTGCTCGAGGTGGCGGTGCTCGACCGCAGCCGCGAGCGTCGCACCTTCCGACGCCTGCCCGTACCTCTACTGCGCGAATTGCTCAGCGCCCCGCAGGCCTGATTTCTCCCGAAGCCCGGTCACGATCCGTGGGTTGTTCGATGCCTGCTGGCATACTTCGGAACCGGCGCACAGTTCGGCGCCTAATGATTTTGGAGGGGGCGCGTCAGCTTTTGGCGGTCGAAGCACGCAGGACCACAGGTCGTTCGACGGAATCGGTGACGGACGCCGGCGAACTCCTCAGCGAACCCAGCATCTCCCCGCCCGGGCGCTCCGGTCTGCGGGGCAATGCGCTGGTCCGCTTGTTGCCGTACCTGCGCCCGTACCGCACCCGGATGATCGTCATGTTCATCGTCGCGCTGGCCTCCATCGGCAGCACGATCGCGATCCCGCTGATGACGCGGGCGGTGATCGACGGCCCGGTCGCGCACAACGACGAGCGCGGTCTGTGGATCCTCGGCGGTAGCGCTCTCCTTCTCGGTGTCGCCGAAGCGGCACTGTGGATGATCCGCCGGTGGCTGGTGCAGACCGCGAGCACCGGCGTCGAGAACGACATCCGCCAGCAACTGCACGCGCGCCTGCAGGTGCTGCCGATGAGCTTCCACGGCAGTTGGCAGTCGGGCCAATTGCTCTCCCGGGTGATGAACGACCTCGGCATGATGCGTCGCTTCATCGGCTTCGGGTCGGTCCTGTTGATTCTCAACGTGATTCAGGTTGTGGTTGTCACGGCGATCCTGCTCGGGATGTACTGGCCGCTCGGTCTGGTGGTGCTGATCTCGATCGGGCCGGTGGTCGGCGCGAACCTGCACTACGAGCGCCAGTTCAGCAAGGCCTCCCGTGCCGCTCAGGACCAGACCGGCAACGTCGCCACACAGGTCGAGGAGGCAGCGCTCGGCCTTCGCGTCGTCAAGTCGTTCGGACGCGAGCAGTACATGTTCGACCGATTCGACACCCAGGCGACCGAACTGCGTGAGATCCAGTTGCGCAAGGTCAAGATCATGTCGCGGTTCTGGACGCTGCTCGAAGTCATCCCGACCGCCACGCTGGTGATCGTGCTCGCGATGGGCGCCCATGCCGTCGGCAACGGCGACATCACGCTCGGCACGCTCGTCGCCTTCATCACCTTCATGCTCAACCTGGTCTGGCCGATCGCCGCCCTCGGCTTCCTGCTGTCCATGCTGCAGGAGACCGTGACCGCGGCAGACCGTGTCGCCGAGATCTTCGACACGCCACGCACCGTCGAGAGCGGCACGAGCGACACCCGCATCACCGGCGGCCGGCTCGAACTGCGCGATGCAGGGTTCCGGTTCCCCGACAGCGACGAATGGGTGCTGCGTCATCTGAACCTGGTGGTCGAGCCGGGGGAGACGGTCGCCCTTGTCGGCGCGACCGGCTCGGGCAAGTCGGTGTTCACCGGACTGATCCCGCGCCTGCGCGACGTCACCGAAGGCGCCGTGTTGATCGACGGCGTCGACGTACGCGAGCTTCCGTTGCCGGTGCTGCGCAAGGTCGTTGCGACGGCGTTCGAGGATCCCACGCTGTTCTCGATGTCGGTCCGCGAGAACCTCACGCTCGGCAACCCGGACGCGACGCCACAACAGATCGACGCAGCGATCCAGGTCGCTCAGGCGGAGTTCGTGCAAGACCTTCCGTTCAGCCTCGACACCCGCATCGGCGAGCAGGGGATGAGCCTGTCCGGTGGGCAGCGGCAACGGCTCTCGCTCGCTCGTGCGGTGCTGGCCGATCCGCGCATCCTCGTGCTCGACGACACGCTGTCCGCGCTCGACGTGCACACCGAGGCGTTGGTCGAGGAAGCCTTGCGCCACGTGCTCGCCGACGCGACCGGAATCGTTGTCGCACACCGTGCCTCGACCGTCCTGCTCGCCGACAAGGTGGCGTTGCTCGAGCACGGCACGATCACCCATGTCGGATCTCATACCGAGTTGTTGGCGACCGTCCCGCAGTACCGCTACCTACTGGCGGCGGACGACGAACTCGATCCCGATCTCGAGCACGACGAACCCTGGCAGACCGATGAACGACGTGAGGCGCGCGACGAGGTCGTCCTCGCCGGACGAAGCCGTGACGTCGAATCCGACGACGATCGCGAGGGACGCCGATGAGCACCGACACCGACCAGAAATCAGCCGGCACCACACCCGAATCGATCGAACAGGAAGCTGCCTCCTGGCGTGGCCGGATGGCAGAACAACAGCAGGACGACGTCGAGAAGAACGCCGAACGCGGTCAGGCGAAGGCGCTGCTGTGGGACCTCCTTCGTCCGTACCGCCGCCTCGTCGCGGTGCTCGGCGTCGCCGTCGTCATCGAGAATGCAGCACGCCTCGCCGTGCCGCGTCTGGTGCAGATCGGTGTCGACGAGGGAGTGCCGCCGCTGCAGCGCTCCGGCGACTCCAGCGTGCTCACCCAGGTCGTCATCGCCCTGCTGATCGCACTGGTTCTCCAGGGCTGCTTCCGGATGTTGTTCATCCTGCAGTCCGGGCGCATCGGCCAGAACGTGCTGCTCGAACTACGCCGCCGCGTCTTCAAGCACTTCGGCAAGCTCGACGTGTCCTTCCACGACCGGTACACCTCCGGCCGGGTGGTCAGCCGCTCGACCAGTGACGTCGAAGCCATCCAGGAGATGCTGGAGAACGGCTTCGACGGCCTCATCACCGCAGTCCTCACCCTGGTCGGCACCTCGATCCTGCTGGTCACCCTCGATCTGCGCCTGGGCCTGGTGTGCCTGATCAGTTTCCCGTTCCTGATCGCGCTGTCACTGTGGTTCCGCCGCGAGTCGGCGAAGGCGTACCGACTGGTGCGTGAGATCTCGGCGCTGGTCATCGTGCAGTTCGTGGAGTCGATGACCGGCATCAAGGCCGTCCAGGCCTACCGTCGCGAACCCCGCAACCAGCAGATCTTCGGTGACCTCGCCGACCGCTATCGCGACATCAACATCCGCACCATGCGCCTGATCGCCATCTTCATGCCCGGCGTGAAGCTGATCGGCAACCTCACGACGGGCGTGGTGCTGCTGTACGGCGGCTACCTGGCGATGCACGGCGAGATCACCATCGGCGTGCTGACCGCGTTCCTGCTCTACCTGCGGATGTTCTTCGAGCCGATGCAGGAGATCACGCAGTTCTACAACACCTTCCAGTCCGCGACCTCCGCGCTGGAGAAGCTCGCGGTGGTGCTCGACGAGAAGCCGGCGATCGGCGACCCGGAGCAGCCGACCGAGCTCACCGACGTCCGCGGCGAAGTGGAGTTCGACGACGTCCACTTCTCCTACGTCGAGGGACGACCGGTGCTTCCCGGGCTCGACCTGCGCGTCCCGGCCGGACAGACCGTCGCGTTGGTCGGTACGACCGGTGCGGGAAAGACCACGATCGCCAAGCTCATCGCCCGGTTCCACGACCCCGATTCCGGACGCGTCCTGCTCGACGGCCACGACCTGCGCGATCTGTCGCAGACCGACCTGCGCCGTCATGTCGTGATGGTGACCCAGGAGAACTTCATGTTCGAGGGCACCGTGGCCGACAACATCCGCTTCGGACGTCCGGACGCGACCGACGAACAGGTGCGCGAAGCGGCCGCAGCCGTCGGCGCCGACACCTTCGTGGACGCCTTGCCCGATGGCTTCGCCACCGATGTCGCCAAGCGCGGCGGACGACTGTCGGCCGGCCAGCGGCAGCTCATCGCGTTCGCGCGGGCGTTCCTCGCCGACCCCGACGTGCTGATCCTGGACGAGGCCACCTCTTCGCTCGACATCCCCAGCGAACGGCTGGTGCAGCAGGCATTGCAGACGATCCTGGCCGGCCGGACCGCGCTGATCATCGCCCACCGACTCTCCACGGTCGAGGTGGCCAACCGGGTAGTCGTTCTCGAACACGGGCAGGTACTGGAGGACGGTCCGCCACGCGACCTCATCACCCGTGAAGGCGGCCGGTACGCGTCCCTGCACCAGGCCTGGATCGACTCGCTCGCCTGACGCTGCCGCCCGACGACGGTTTCGGCCGGGGGTGCGACGGTTCCGTACTCGCGGCGCGGAATCCAGCACGGAGCGGAGCGAGCGTGAGCGTCGGGACGAACGGCGGCGGGACTGACAAGGACTGATCCGCGTCTGAGTGGATTGCCCGGCAGCGCGTAGCTGCCGGGCCGTTGGCGCGTTCAGCGTTCGCGCAGCCGGGTGGTGATCAGATCGGCTTCGTCGGTGGGGGAGAGACCCGCATTCCTGGGCCGGCCCGGACCCGCTCGTAGTTCCCAGGCGAGGGTGTCGGTGAAGGTGTCGGCCAGCGGCCGCACCTCCAGACCCACCTGCCGGGCCGCGCCGGCGTCGACGCTCATCATGCCGGCGAGTTCGGGCCAGGGCACCCACAGCGGTAACGAGCGCTCACCCATCCACGGGGAAACTGCGTGCGCCTGCAGCCAATCCGGCGGCACCGCAACGAGATCCGCAGTGTGTCCGGCGACCCGACGAGCGGTCGCGAGCACGGCGTGCAGCGGGACGGACGGTCCGGTCGCGTTGAAGACACCGGTCGTGCCGTCCTGCGCACAGCGCACCAGCCACTTCGCCAGGTCGCGAACGTCGATCAGTTGCACCTTCGCGTCCGGTACGTGGGGGACAAGCACCTTGTCGTCCGGGCGGGACGGATGGGCAAAACGCAGCGACCAGTAGCCGGTGCGGTCGGTGGTGTCCTCCGGTCCGGCCAGCAGACCGGCCCGGGCGATGAGGTGCGCTTTCGGGAAGGCCTGTGCGACAAGGCGTTCGCAGGTCACCTTGCCCGCACCGTACTGCTCGGGCGTCCAGTCGTCACCGTGCCACGCCTCGAGCAAGGCGGCACTTTCGTCAGCGCCGATGGCCTCGGGACCGACCCGCTCGTAGACGTTGATGGTGGAGACGAACAGCCATCGATAGGCACGGCCGCTGAGCGCGTCCAACGCTGTGCGGACATGCAGCGGGTCGCGGGCCACATCGATCACCGCGTCGAACTCGCCGATGAGGCCGTTGTACCCGTCCGGTGTGCTCCGCTCGCCCCGGACGAGTTCGGCCCCGTCGACCACCGACCCGCTCGCGCCACGGGCGAGACAGACCACCTCATGACCGGCGTCGAGTGCAGCCCTCGCGGTTGCTCGTCCGAGGAAGGCCGTACCGCCGAGGATGAGGAGTCGCATGACCCCATGTCAGCAGGCTTTCGTCCCACTGACCAGGATGTTTCGCTTTCGGCGCACAGCGCGCGTCCGACACCCGTCTAGGGTCGGAGCATGCAGCGGCGCATCTTTGGCATCGAGACCGAGTACGGCGTGACGTGCACCTCCGGCGGGACGCGCCGGCTGACGCCCGACGAGGTGGCGCGCTACTTGTTCCGTCGTGTGGTCAGCTGGGGACGCTCGAGCAATGTCTTCCTCGGCAATGGCGCCCGTCTCTACCTCGACGTCGGAAGCCACCCCGAGTACGCCACCGCGGAGTGCGACGACATCCGCGAGGCGGTGATCCAGGACAAAGCGGGGGAGCGCATCCTGGTCGATCTCGCGGTCGACGCCCAGGAGCGCATGGCCGAGGACGACATCCGCGGCGACATCTACATCTTCAAGAACAACACCGACTCGGCCGGCAACTCCTACGGATGCCACGAGAACTTCCTGGTCTCGCGGCACGGCGACTTCCAGCGGGTCTCCGAGCACCTGATCCCGTTTCTGATCAGCCGCCAGATCACCTGTGGCGCAGGCAAGATCGTCCAGCTCGGCAATCGGGCGGTGTACGCGGTCAGCCAGCGCGCCGACCACATCTGGGAAGGCGTCAGCAGCGCGACGACCCGTTCGCGCCCGATCATCAACACCCGCGACGAACCGCATGCCGACGCCGAGCACTACCGGCGGCTGCACGTGATCGTCGGCGACAGCAACATGTCGCAGACCACCACACAACTGAAACTGGGATCGGCCCACCTGGTGCTGCAGATGATCGAGGAAGGCATCCCGATGCGGGACATGAGCCTCGACAACCCGATCCGCGCCATTCGCGAGATGAGCCACGACATCTCCGGCCGCACGCTGGTGCGTCTCGCCAACGGAAAGGAGATCTCGGCGCTCGCCATGCAGACCGAATACTTCGAGCGGGCAACGGCATTCGTCGAACGGCAGGGCATCAGTGACGAGACCACCAAACGGGTGCTGGACCTGTGGGGCCGGACGCTGACCGCGATCGAGACCGACAACCACTCGCTGGTCGACACCGAGATCGACTGGGTGATCAAGAAGAAGCTGCTCGACCAGGTCGCCACCAAACACGGCTACGACCTCGATCACCCGCGCATGCTGCAGCTCGACCTGACCTACCACGACATCAAACCCGGACGCGGTGTCTTCGACATCCTGCAACGGGCCGGTCGGGCGGCCACGATCTGCACCGACGACGAGATCACCGCGGCGGTGACCACGCCGCCGCAGACGACCCGCGCCAAGTTGCGCGGCGACTTCGTCCGGGCGGCCCAGCAGCATCGCCGCGACTTCACGGTCGACTGGATCCACCTCAAACTCAACGACCAGGCGCAACGAACGGTGCTGGTCAAGGACCCGTTCGCCAACGAGGATCCGCGGGTGACCGCGCTGATCGAGGCGATGGGCTGAGCCGGGCTGACAGCCCCCGCACAGTCCCGCCGGTTATGGTGGACCGTCCGACAGCCGACAACACGAGGTATTTTCGCGTGCGCCGTAACACCCGCCTGCTCACCGTGGGCGTCCTTTCCACCACCTTCGTTCTCGCAGGGTGCGGCGACGACTCGGCCTCTAACAAGAGCAGTTCGCCGACGTCGTCCAGCGCAGCGACCAGCAGCGCCGCCAAGCCGCTGACGGTCTCGCCCGACAAAGTGACGCCGATGACGGCGATCAAGGTCGACGAGAAGAACCCGAAGGCGCCCAAGCTGACGCTCGCCACCAAGCCGTTCCAGGCCAACCAGACGACCGCACGTGTGGTGAAGAAGGGCAGCGGTGCGGCGGTGAAGGCCACCGACATCGCCTATGTGAACTATCTGGCGGTCAACGGCACCAACGGCAAGGAACTGCTCAGCACCTACGGGAAGGACGACGTCGCCGTCGTCCTCAACGACAAATCCCAGTTCCCGGGCTTCGTCAAAGCCCTGACCGGCAAGCCGGTGGGTACCGTGATGGACGTCGCGATCCCGCCGGCCGATGGTTTCGGTGCACAGGGCAGCCAGCAACTCGGGATCACCGCCAACGACACGCTGATCTTCCGGATGACGATCACCGGTGCGTCCGCCGTGCTCGACAAGCCCGCGGGCACGACCGTCGCCCCGAAGAAGGAGCTGCCTGCGGTTGCGGTCAGCGACGGCAACCAGAGCAAGAAGCCGGCGACGATCACCATGCCGAAGTCCGGTGGCAAGGTCGCCGCCGCACCGAAGTCGCTCGTCTCACAGGACCTCATCACCGGCAAGGGCCGCAAGGTCGTCGAAGGTCAGACCGTCAAGGTTCGCTACACCGGAGTCGTCTGGGGCACGGGCAAGGTCTTCGACAGTTCGGCGAAGAACGGCGGCGCGCCTGCCGACTTCCCGCTGCAGACCGCGTCGGCGACCAACCCGCAGGGTCTGCTTCCCGGGTTCGTCAAGGGCCTGGTCGGCAAACCGGTCGGCAGCCGTGTGCTGCTGGTTCTGCCGCCCGCCGAAGGCTACGGCGCGCAGGGTCAGCCGGCGGCCGGCATCAAGGGCACCGACACACTGGTGTTCGTGGTCGACATCCTCGCCGCACTCTGACCCCACCCATCCCTTTCCACGTCAGGAGAACAGTCATGCCGTTCGACCCGAACACCACCAAGCCCGAGATCGACTTCCCGGGTGACAACCCGCCGGCCGAACTCCTCATCGAGGACATCACCGAAGGTGAGGGCCGTACCGCCGAAGCCGGCGACATGGTGAAGGCGCACTACGTCGGCGTCGCTTGGTCGACCGGCGAGGAGTTCGACGCATCCTGGAACCGCGGCGCACCGCTGGACTTCCAGGTGGGAGTCGGTCAGGTCATTCAGGGTTGGGACCAGGGCATCGTCGGCATGAAGCCGGGCGGCCGCCGCAAGCTGACCATCCCGCCGGAGCTCGGCTACGGCGCTCGCGGTGCCGGCGGCGCGATCGGACCGAACGAGACCCTGATCTTCGTGGTCGATCTCGTCGCGGCGAGCAAGCCCGGCGCGGGAAGCGCCTTCGGTCTGCGCTGAGATCCGCGGGCACAGTCCCCAAGAATCCGCGTGAGTTTCGGCCCTTCGCCCAGCCCGGCGAAGGGCCGAAACTCACGCGGATTTGTCGTGATCAGGTCAGTAGAGAAGCGGCGTACCGTCCCGCGGCAGCAGCCGCGAGGAAGGACGCCGCGTCGTCGTCCATTCCGCGTCCCATCGTGCGCATCGCGACCGGGCTCGAGTCGAGTGCCTCGCGCAATCCCTGCACCGGGACGTCGATACGGCGTAGCCGTCCGTCGGACTCCCGGACGAGGTCGTCGGCCTGACGCGAGACCTTCGCCCCGAAATCGTCGCCGATCACCGGCACGGGCAGATCCGCCGGCACGAGCGCAACGCGCGTGTATGCCGTGCGGCTGTGGTGGGAGATGCCGTGGTGCCTCTCGCGAGCATCGCCCTCGGAGACCCGCAGCGACGCGATCGGACGACCGCCGAGCGTGTACGCGGCGTTCAGTGCCTCACCCGCAGATGTGCCGGAAAAGCCCCAGCGGGTGCCGGTGCCGAGGTTGCCCGGTCCTTGAGCCACGACCACCACGTCGGCGCCGAGCACATGCCGGGCGGCGAGCAGCCCGGTGTGCACATTGACTGCCTCGAGATCGCCGCCGAACGCCTGCCCGACGGTCACCACGCCGGAAAGCCAACCGGCGTCGCGCAGGCCGCTGATCGCCCGAGAGAATGCAGCCGGAAGAGCGCCGCCGTCCGTCATCACATATGCAACGTCGAGTTGAGGTCGAGACTCTCGTAGGCCGGCGACAACCGCGGGAACGGCGGAGTGAAGGTCGGCAGTGATGACCGGTACTCCGCCCAGGTCGTCTGCGTCACGCAGCAGTTCGTGGTGCGGGCTCTCCTGCTCGTCAACGCCGAGAACCATCGTCTGCAGGGGCGTGTAACGCGCCTTCATGATGTGGCCGTCGCCGGCTGCCGGCACCGGCGGCAGACGGTCGGGGAGTGCGACCACCAGGGCGACGCCGCCCGTCCCGAGTCGGCGGTCGACGGCGTTCGTGTTCAGCAGGACCCGGTCACCCACGGCGGGATCACCGACCAGGTCGATGTATGCGAGCGCAGCGACCTCGACCCCGTCGTCCGGCAGCTGCACGGTCAGTTGTTGCGCGCTCGACCAACGGGAGCCCAGCCCGACGACGACACCACTTCGCCACGTGATCACGCTCGTACACTAGTGCGATCCGATCCGATAGCGTCGGACGCATGAGCGCCCCGACTCCTGCCGCCAAGACCGAGCGGTTGCTCAACCTGGTGATCTGCCTGCTGTACACCCGGCAGCCGTTGTCCAAGCAGCGCATCCGCCAGGCGGTGCCCCAGTACGGGTCCGCGAGCAGCGACGAGGCATTCGACCGCATGTTCGAGCGCGACAAGGACGAACTGCGTGACCTCGGCATCCCGCTGCGGATCGAGGTCGTCGACCCACTGTTCGACGACGAGACCGGCTACCGGATCGACCGCCGCGAGTACGCCCTTCCCGACATCCACTTCGAACCCGACGAACTCGCCGTCCTCGGACTGGCCAGCCGCACCTGGCAGCAGGCCAGTCTGGCCGGGCCCGCGGCGAGTGCGCTGCGCAAGCTCGAGGCGGCCGACGTCAAGCGTGACGAGGGCACGCTCGTCGGCCTGGAGCCGCGTGTGCGCACCGCGGAGCCTGCTTTCCCGGCGATGAAGGACGCCGCGCTGGCCCGCCGCCAGGTCGACTTCGGCTATCGCAAACCCGACGGCACCGTCGGACGACGCAGGCTGCAACCGTGGACGGTCACCAACTGGCACGGCCGCTGGTATGTCGCCGGCTTCGATCTCGACCGCGAGGCGCCCCGGGTCTTCCGGCTCGGTCGGGTCGACGGTGCGGTGAAGACCGTGGGAAAGCCTGATGCCTACGAGGTGCCCGCCGACCACGACCCGATCGCGATGATCCAGGGCAGCGAGGTCGAGCGGGAGCCGCAGCCGGCGATCCTGCACGTCCGCACCGGCAGCGGCAACGCGTTGCGCCGCCGGGCGCGGACCGCCGGCGAGGTCGACGACACGTGGACCCAGATCGACATCGACTACACCGACACCGAGATCTTCGCCGAACAGATCGTCGGCTACGGCCCTGCCGTCCGGGTCATTCAACCCGCCGATCTGCGAGACGCCGTCATCCGACGACTCCGAGCGATCCTCGAGCCCGACCGAACCACCGACCAGGAGCGCTGATGGCCGCCGAGAGTGCGACGACCCGCCTGTCCCGACTGCTGACGATGGTGCCGTGGCTCATGCACCGGCAGGGCATCGACATCGAGCAGGCCGCCCGCGAACTGGACGTGACACCCGAGCAGGTCGAAGCCGACCTGAACCTGCTCTTCGTCTGCGGCACGCCTGGTCACATGCCCGACGACCTCATCGAGGCCGAATGGGACAGCGGAAAGGTGTTCGTCGGAAACGCCGACACGATCGCGCGACCGCTGAGGCTCGGGGTCGACGAGGCGCTCGCGCTGATCGTCGGCCTACGCACGCTGGCCGCGGTGCCAGGACTGGGGGCGCGGGACGCGATCGACCGCGCCCTTGCCAAACTGATCGACGCTGCCGGCGACGTGTCGGCCGCGTCCGAGCGGGTGCGGATCACCACCGGCGACAGCTCGCAGACTGCGTGGCTGGCCGACGCCCGGCAGGCGATCGCGGACAAGCGCCGGCTGCGGTTGCGCTACCTGGTCGCTGCCCGCGACGAGAGCACCGAGCGGGACGTCGACCCGATGCGCGTGGTGTTGATGGACGACCACTGGTACCTCGAGGGCTGGTGTCACCGGGCCGAGGATGTGCGAATGTTCCGGCTCGACCGCATCGAGACCCTGGAGGTGCTCGACCAGGACGGCACCCCGCCGGCGCAGGCACAGCCGCGTCAGCTCGGTGATTCGGTTTTCTCGCCTGGTTCGGACGCGGTCCCGGTGACCCTCGAACTGCAACCGCAGGCGTCCTGGGTGGTCGACTACTACCCGGTCGACGCAGTGGACCGCGCGGACGACGGCACCCTCACCACCACGCTGCGCACCACCGACATGCACTGGGTACGCCAACTGGTCTGGCGGCTCGGCGGAGCGGCTCGCGTGGTCGAGCCGGCGCAGCTGCGGGAGTCCGTCGACCGGGGTGCTCGCGAAGCACTTGCCGCGTACGGCGGGTGAGAGGGTGAGCGGCGCCACCGTCGCGTAGAGTTGGCGCCGTCCCGAGATGGGCACGTCCGAAGCGTGCCCACACACTCCCTGGAGGGAAACCGACATGTTCCGAGGCGCGTTCCAGCCCTGGCACCTGCTCATCCTGGTCCTGGTCGTCGTCGTCGTGTTCGGCTGGAAGAGGCTTCCGGACGCCGCCCGCTCGCTGGGTCGCTCGGCCCGCATCCTCAAGAGCGAGGTCGATGAGATGAAGGCCGAGTCGTCGGCCTCGAAGCAGACGGTCAACGGCGAGACCGTCCGCGACGAATCGGTCCAGGACTCCGAGGAGCGGCTGAGGAACCAGACCCACAACTCCGGTGGATCGCACGCTGCTGGCACTCAGCCGCAGGCCGGTCACCCGGACGGCTTCCCGCAGCGCGACAGCCAGAACGGCACCGCGTCCAACTGACGCGCTGAACCCGCTTCCCGAACTCGACGACCTCGATGGCACTGCTGCGTCGTAAGGACAATCCGGAGGCCCGGATGTCCTTGGGCGAACACTTCCGCGAATTCCGTCGGCGTGCCCTGGTGGCGGTGCTTGCGCTCGTGGTCGGCGCGGTGGTGGGTTGGATCCTGTTCGACCCTGTCGATGTACGCCTGGGTGGGGTGACCTTGAAGAACGAAGGCATCTTCCAGTGGCTGAAACGGCCGTTGACCCAGGTGGCCGCCGGGCGCCCCGATCCCAGCCTGATCAACCTCAACTTCGGTGGGCAGGGCGTCACCAGCGCGTTCGAGATCAAGCTGAAGATCGCCATGTGGGTGGGGCTGATCCTGTCCAGCCCGGTGTGGCTGTGGCAGATCTGGGCCTTCCTCGCTCCCGGCCTGACCCGCAAGGAGAAGCGGCTGTCGATGGTCTTCCTCGGGTCGGCCGTGCCGCTGTTCGCCGCGGGTTGCTGGGTCGCCACCTGGGTGCTGCCGAACGCGGTGAAGTTCCTGCTCGGCGTGACACCCGGCGACGCCGTCAACTACCAGGACGGCAGTGCGTACATCACGTTCGTCACCCGTTTCATCCTGGTGTTCGGTCTGGCCTTCCTGCTCCCGGTCTTCCTCGTCGCGTTGAACGCCGTCGGTGTGCTGCCGGCGAAGGTCATGCTCAAGGGCTGGCGGGTCGCGGTCATGATGATCTTCGTCTTCGCCGCGATCATGAGTCCCAGTCCGGACGCCTGGTCGATGCTCGCACTCGCCTTCCCGATGGTCGGGCTCTTCTACCTCGCCGTCGGCATCGCCGCCATCCTCGACAAGCGGCGTCAGAAGAAGCGTCCGGAGTGGCTGGACGTGTCGGACGACCACGCCTCCACCATCTGAGCGGAGCGCCGAACTAGTCTGCGGACATGCCCGTTCCGTCCGCGCCGAGCCCTTCCCGCCGCACCTTCGACAGCACGCACCTCGAACGGTTCGCCGAGGGTTACGACTTTCCGCTCGACGATTTCCAACGCGCCGGATGTGAAGCGGTGCAGAGCGGACAGGGTGTGTTGGTCGCTGCACCCACCGGCGCTGGCAAGACCATCGTGGGCGAGTTCGCCGCGCATCTGGCCCTGCACACCGGCCTGAAGACCTTCTACACGACGCCGATCAAGGCTCTGTCGAACCAGAAGTACGCCGATCTGGTGGAACGACACGGCAGCGACAAGGTCGGCCTGCTGACCGGTGACTCCTCGATCAACGGCGAAGCGCCGATCGTGGTGATGACCACCGAGGTGCTGCGCAACATGCTGTACGCGGGTTCCGACACCCTGTCCGGCCTCGGCTTCGTGGTGATGGACGAGGTGCACTACCTCGCCGACCGGTTCCGCGGCGCGGTCTGGGAGGAAGTCATCATCCAGCTCCCGCAGCAGGTGCAGGTCGTTTCGCTGTCAGCGACCGTCAGCAACGCCGAGGAGTTCGGTGAATGGCTACGCACCGTCCGTGGCGACACCGAGGTCATCGTCGAGGAGCATCGTCCGGTACCGCTGTGGCAGCACATGATGATCGGCAACCGCATCGTCGACCTCTTCGCCGAGTCGGGCGGTGAGAAGCGCGTCAATCCCGAAGTGCGGCAACGCATCTCCGCGCTCCAGCAACGTGACAACCCGCGCGGGGTACGGATGGACGCGGGTGCCCCACGTGGACGGCGCGGGCGTCCGGGCAAGGGACCCTCGGGTCCGGTTCGCGGTGGGCGACCATCGCGTGGACCCAGTCGGGCCGAGGTGATCGAAGCCCTCGACAAGGAGGGTCTGCTCCCGGCGATCACCTTCATCTTCAGCCGGATCGGCTGCGACTCCGCTGTCTCGCAACTCCTGGCGTGGGGCATCAGGCTCATCCCGCCGCAGGAGGGCGAGCGCATCCGACGGATGGTCGAGGAACGAATCGCCACCCTGCCGGAGGAGGACCTCGCGATCCTCGGTTATTACGACTTCGTCGAGGGGCTCACCCGCGGTTTCGCCGCTCACCACGCGGGCATGTTGCCGACCTTCCGCAAGATCGTCGAGGAACTGTTCGCCGCCGGACGCATCCAGGCGGTCTTCGCCACCGAGACGCTCGCGCTCGGTATCAACATGCCCGCTCGCACGGTCGTGCTGGAGAAGTTGGTGAAGTTCAACGGCGAGGCACACGCACCCGTCACCCCGGCCGAATACACCCAGCTCACCGGTCGCGCCGGACGCCGGGGAATCGACTTCGAAGGCCACGCCGTCGTCCTGTCCGGCCGAGACACCGACCCGGAGTCCGTTGCGGGACTTGCCAGTACGCGCACCTACCCGCTCAACTCCAGCTTCGTCCCGACGTCCAACATGGCGGTCAACCTCGTCGACCGGCTTGGTCGCGGCCCCGCCCGGCAGACACTGGAATCGTCGTTCGCGCAGTTCCAGGCCGACCGATCCGTCGTCGGCCATGCGCGCTCGATCAAGAAGAACCAGGAGGGTCTGGAGGGTTACGCAGAAGCGATGCGCTGCCACTTGGGCGACTTCGAGCAGTACGCCGCGCTGCGCCGCGAACTGTCCGATGTGGAGAAGCAGCTGAGCCGCCGCACGTCCGCCGCGAACACGGCAGCGGCAGCCGTCTCCTTGTCCAAACTGTCGGTCGGCGACGTCGTCCGTGTGCCGCTCGGACGACGCGAGAGCCTTGCTCTCGTGCTGTCGATGGACGCGCCTCGACGTGGTCTCGCGCAACCCTTCGTCCTGACCGAGGACGGACGCACCAAGCGCCTGGACGAGTCGGACGTCCGCGGCCCGGTGCCCACGCTCGGTTCGCTGCCGGTGCCGAAGCGTTTCAACCACCGCGACCGTAGGGCACGCTCCGATCTCGCCTCGACGCTGCGGATCAAGATGCGCGACGCCCGTGCGGGTGACGTGGACGCGCCGGACACCGAGGAACTGCGCCGGCTCGACGGCAAGGTGGGGGAGTTGCGCGAACGCATCCGGCAGCACCCCTGCCACGACTGCCCGTACCGCGAGCAACACGCCCGCTGGGCCGAGCGCTGGTGGAAGCTGCGTCGCGAGACCGACGGACTCCAAAAAATGGTCGACGGACGCACTCACAGCGTCGCCCGCACCTTCGAGCGGGTCTGCGACCAGCTCAGCGAACTCGGGTTCCTGTCACCGGACGGTCAGTCGGTCACCTCCGACGGACGAACGCTGCAGCGGATCTACGCCGAGAAGGACCTGTTGGTCGCCGAATGTCTGCGTCAGGACGTGTGGAAGGGGCTCGACCCGGCGTCGCTGGCCGCTGCGGTGTCCGCGATCATCCACCAGTCGCGCAGCAAGGACGGTCCGGATCCCGATCCGAAGATGCCGAACCGTGAGGTGGCCGATGCGGTCGAGCGGCAGAATGACGTCTGGGAGGGCCTGCTGGAACTGTCCAAGAGGCACCAGTTGCAGCCTCCGGGCGAGCCGGACGCGTCCATCGTGTGGTCGATCCACCGCTGGGCCGCCGGGCAACGCCTCGAGACCGTCCTGCGCGGATCCGACCTGACCGCAGGCGATTTCGTGCGCCGCTGCAAGCAGTTGATCGACCTGCTCGATCAACTGGCCGACCTGGAGGACTACCCGTCCGTGGCTGCGAACGCCAAGCGTGCCGTCAACCTGTTGTTGCGCGGTGTGGTCGCTGCCGACCGCCTGGACTGACCGCACACCGATCCGTCCGCACCGGCGCCGCGTGTGCGACCGGATCGGGGGGCCGGCTCTGGCAGGATGCTCGACATGGCCTTCTCCAACAAGCACCTGACGCAGGGCGAACACGTCGAACTCGAGTTCCGTACGCACGCCAAGAGGATCATCGGCCCGTTGCTGGTCATTCTGTCGATGATCGTGCTCGCGGTGCTGGCCTACATGTTCCTGCCGGATGACGGACGCCCGTGGACTCTCGTGGCCGTGCTCCTACTCTGTGCGATCGTCGCGATCGTCTGGGGCCTCATTCCGATCTGGAAGTGGCGCAACACGGTGTTCGTGCTCACCAACCGCCGTCTGATCACCCGCACCGGAATCATGGCCAAGTCCGGTCGCGACATCCCGCTCTACCGCATCAACGACGTGCAGTACGAGAAGGGCGTCTCGGACCGCATGCTCGGCTGCGGCACGCTGTTGATCTCCGACGCCTCCGACCAGCCGCAGCTGCGTCTGGACGACATTCCCCACGTCGAGTCGGTGCAGGTCAAGATCAACGAACTGCTGTTCGCCCACTTCGGCGACGGCCAGGATCGTCCGGACTCGGTGCCCGCCACCGGACGTGGCAACGACCGCCGTCAGGACCGCTTGGACGACCCGCGCGATCGGGGTCGTTCGGCCGCGCCGTACGACCGGGAGTACGACGAGCGCGCCCGCTCGGACCGCGACTACGACCGTGGCTACGACGACCGAGGCCGCGACCAGCGGGGCTACGACGAGCGCGGGTACGACCAGCAGGGTCACGAGCGCGACTCCTACCGTGCCTCGGGTGACCGGCCGTATGACAATCAGCCCCCGGTCGACCCCCGCGACGGCGCCGGCCCCGACCAGACACGTCCGCTGCCGCGCCAGGACGACCCGCCCCAGCGCTACTGAGCCTCAGTCGTCCAGGCCGAGGGCCTTCGTGACGCGCGCGACCGAACTGCCGATTGCGAACTCCTCGATCAGCGCGTCCAGTCGTTCGGGATCGGCGACCTGCTTCGGCAGCTTCGTGTCGATGTCGGACGGCAGCACGATGTCGCGCACGACGTTCACCACGCCGGGCGCGACATCGAGGTAGGCCGCCGATGCCTCGAGCTTGGCTCGACGGGCACCCTTGATCTCGGGGTCACCGCTGTCGATCGCCGCGCGGAGCCCGGCAAGATCGCCGTAGCGTGCGATGAGCTGAGCTGCGGTCTTCTCGCCGACGCCCGGCACTCCGGGCAGACCGTCACTGGTGTCTCCGCGCAGCACCGCCATGTCGGCATAGCCCGCTCCGGTTCCCACGCCGTACGCCTGTTGCAGGAACGACTGATTGATCAGATCCGGTTGCCGCACACCACCTTTGGCGGTGTACAGGACGCGGACGTCCTGGGCGTCGTCGACCAACTGGAACAGGTCGCGGTCGCCGGTGACGACGTCGACAGGCATCCGGCCGAGATGGGTCTGCACCAAGGTCCCGATCACATCGTCGGCCTCGTACCCGTCGATCCCGAGGCGGCACAATCCGATTGCTGCCAGGACGTCGCGGATGACGGGTACCTGCGGCGTCAGATTTTCCGGTGACTCCTCCTGGACATCGCTGCCCTCGGTGAGGCGGTGACTCTTGTAGGACGGGATCGCATCGACCCGGAACGCCGGACGCCAGTCGTTGTCCCAGCAACAAACGAGGTCCGTCGGCTTCTCCCGATCGACCAGGGTGGCGATCATGTCCAGGAATCCGGTCACCGCGTTGATCGGCACACCGGCGGGGGAGCGCCGGTCGGGCACTCCGAAGAACGCGCGGAAATACAGCGAGGCGGAGTCGAGCAGCAACAGGCGTCGGGTGGGCTCCATGCTGCAATACCGTAGAGGCATGGAAGACCTGGACCGCCGCATCGTCACACTTCTGGCGTCCGACGGTCGGCTGAGCTTCACCGACCTGGCCCGCGACACGGGGCTCTCGGTCAGCGCGGTACACCAGCGGGTGCGCCGCCTGCAGGAGCGGGGGGTGATCAAGGGGTTCCGCGCCGTCGTCGACCACGAAGCTGCCGGACTGCCACTCACCGCGCTGATCTCGATCGCGCCGTTCGACGCGTCCGCGCCCGACGACATCCCCGACCGGCTGCGTGGCCTGCATCAGATCGTGGCCTGTTACTCGGTCGCGGGGGAGGAGAACTACGTTCTGAAGGTGCGGGTAGCCAGTCCGCGCGAGCTCGAGGATCTCCTCGCCACGATCCGTTCTGCCGCCGCCGTCACCACACGGACGACAGTTGTGCTGAGCACGGCGTGGGAGGACCGCAGTCCCTTCGGTGACTGAACGACCGGGCGATCGTCGCTGCGCCTCGTCAATGGCGTGCCATCCGTCACCTGCTCGGCGTGTCGTCCCGCGACACGCCGCCGTCCCGAAGATCATTCCGAGAATCTTTTGCCGACACCGGCCCAGAACCGACCCGCTGACCAGCACAAACAGACGTTTTCGCAGTTCAGAGCCGCGTTTGACAGTGCATGGTCGGCAGGTAGCGTAGCTCTCACGCCAGATGGGCCCCGTCATCCAGTAGATAACTTTCGCACGCGTTGCGATCGGTCCCAACGATGAGTTACCGGGGCCCATCTGCATCACCTCGTGGTTCGGGCTTCCGGATTTGATGCGCAATCGGATCACGCCCCGCGGCAGTGCTCAACCGCGCAGATTAGGCTTGCTCGGTGACCACGACCTCCGCACCGGTTCGACCGGCACTCGTTCGTACGGCCGGTCGACTCCCGGCGCGGTCGGCGCTCGCAGTGCTCGGTGGGCTCTCGCTCTGGCTCGCCTTCCCCGGTACGGCGTGGTGGCCGATGGCACCGGTCGGCGTGATGCTCATGTCCTTGTCCACCATCGGGACGACGGCGCGACGCGGATTCTTGCTGGGTCTGCTCGGCGGACTCGCCTGTTTCCTGCCGACCCTGCACTGGAGCGGCATCTACGTAGGCGACACGCCGTGGATCGCGCTGTCGGTGACCGAGTCCCTCTACCTCGCGTTCATGGGCATGGCGATCGCCGTGGTCCAGCGCAGGGGTGCGGTTCGGCCGGGCGCCGTTGCGGCCCTGTGGGTGTTGCAGGAGTTGTTCCGCTCGAACGTGCCGTTCGGCGGATTCCCCTGGGCACGGCTGGCCTGGACCACGGCCGACTCACCCTTGGTGCGGTTCGCGTCCATAGCCGGAGCACCAGGTCTGACATTCGTCGTCGCGTTGCTCGGTGCTCTGCTGGCGCTCGTCGTATTCCGATTAGCCACAGGGCAATTGAGCCTGTTGCGGCTCCTCGTACCCACCGCTGCGACCGCGTTGGTCGGCGCATCGGCGTTTGTTGTCCCGGTGCCGACGGAGGGCAAGCCGCTCCAGGTCGTCGGCGTCCAGGGCAACGTGCCGACAACCGGACTCGACTTCAACGCGCAGCGCCGCGCCGTGCTCGACAACCACGTCGCCACCACGAAGCAGGCGGCCCGGATGGTTGCCGACGGCAAGATTGCGTCACCCGAACTCGTCGTGTGGCCGGAGAATTCGTCGGACATCGACCCGACCCGCAACGCCGACGCGGCAACCGGGATCGCACAAGCTGTCGGTGCCGTCGGCGTGCCGGTCATCGTCGGCGCGGTGCTGCAGGAGCCCGCCCCGAAGGTCTCCAACACCTCCATGCTGTACCTGCCCGGTCGAGGTCTGGTCGATCAGTACGTCAAGCAACACCCGGTTCCGTTCGCGGAGTACATGCCGTACCGGAGTTTCTTTCGTCAGTTCTCCGACAAGGTCGACCTGCTGACCACCGAGTTCGCCCACGGCAAGCAGGTCGGGGTGTTCGACATCCCGACCAGGTCCGGCACCGTGAAGGTGGGTCCGGTGATCTGTTTCGAGGTCGCCTACGACGCCGTCACCCGCGCACCGGTGGATCGGGGCGCGCAGTTGCTCATCGTCCAGACCAACAACGCCACCTTCGGCTACACCGCGGAGTCCGAGCAGCAACTCGCCATCTCACAGGTGCGGGCGGTCGAACACGGCCGCTCGGTGGTTCACATCTCGACCGTGGGCGTGAGCGGATTGATCACGCCGGACGGTGTGGTGCACGACCGTTCGGAGTTGTTCACCCGTAAGGTTCTCGCCGGGGAACTGCCGCTGCGGTCTGCCAAGACGATGGCCGACCGTTGGGGTGCAATTCCCGAGTACGTGATCGGCGCGATCGCGGGGTTGCTGGTCCTGATCGCGTGGCGCCGTACCCGGGGCGAGCGAGCGACCGTCCGCCGGACGGGAACATCCGCACCGGGCGGGGGCGTCGATCCGTCCGACAAGGCGGACGAGTCGACGACGACGCCGTCCCAGACAGAAGAGGAAGCACGTGACTGACATCCGCCGCGAGCCGCTGAAGCGCGTGCTCGTCCTGCTGCCGACGTACGACGAGCGGGACAACCTGCCGTTGATCATGGCGCGGATCCGCAAGGCGGTGCCGGACGCCGACGTGCTCGTCCTCGATGACAACTCGCCCGACGGCACCGGCGAGCTCGCCGATGACATGGCGGCCAGCGATGATCACATCACGGTGCTGCACCGCGCGGGCAAGGAAGGTCTCGGCAAGGCCTACCTCGCCGGTTTCGCCTGGGGCCTGGAGCGCGGATACGACGCGCTTGTCGAGATCGACGCCGACGGCTCGCACCCGCCCGAGATGCTGCCTCGAATGCTCGAGGTAGCCGGTGAGGCCGACCTGGTCATCGGTTCGCGGTGGGTCCCGGGCGGATCCATCGTCAATTGGCCGAAGTCCCGCGAGATCATCAGCCGCGGCGGCAATCTGTACATCCGGCTCGCCTTGGGCATGCCGGTCAAGGACGCAACCGCCGGCTACCGCGTCTACCGCGCCTGCGCACTGCGTGCGCTCGGTCTGGGCGACGTCTCCTCACAGGGCTACTGTTTCCAGGTCGACCTGACCTGGCGCGCGGTGCGTGCCGGCCTGGTCGTCGCAGAGGTGCCGATCACATTCGTGGAACGCGAGATAGGGGCGTCCAAGATGACCGAGTCGATCGTGCGCGAAGCGATGCTCAACGTCAGCAAGTGGGGCGCCGCGCACCGACTCGATCAACTCAAACGGCTCGCCGGCAGGAAGTGAACGCCATGGCCCAGCGACGCGGACGCGGCAAGATCGGCTGGATCCTGTTCCTGATGCTGCTGGTGATCCCGGTCATCGAGGTGATCGTGATCATCCAGGTGGGACGCACCATCGGCGGTTGGCAGACATTCGGTCTGCTGGTGCTGTGGTCGCTCATCGGTGCCTGGCTGGTCAAGAGCCAATGGCGTACCGCTTGGCGGGCGCTGCGCACTGCACTGCAGACCGGCCGCATGCCGGCCCGCGAACTCACTGACGCCGCGCTGATCCTCATCGGCGGCACACTTCTGTTGGCGCCCGGGTTCCTGACCGACATCATGGGTCTGTTCCTCATCCTGCCGTTCACCCGGCCTCTCGCCAGGCCACTGCTCCAGGCAGCGGTGGCACGTCGGCTGCTCGACGGAACGATGGTCGGGGCGACGACGGTGTCCACGGGTCCGACCGGGACACCCGGTGCCGGCCCGATGACCGGCCCGCGGCGCCGTCCGGCGCAGGACGATGTCATCGAGGGTGAGATCGTCGACGACTGAGTGGGCAGGTGAGCTGAGCAGCCCCCGACTGCCGTCCTCCCTCGCGTGGGGAGTGGGTTCGGCCGCTCGTGCCCGCCAGGACGTCACTGTGCGCGGAACAGTCGTGATCGCCCCGTCCGAGTCGGTGGCCGCCGATCTGCCGACGGATCTGTCCGGTCAGATCCTGATGCGGGTGGTCAGCGTGACCCAGGACATCACGCCGCTGGCCGTCGCTGCTGCAGTACGCGGGGCCGTCGCCGTCATCGCCACCCGCGTGGACGCGGTCTACCCGCGCCAATCCCTGTGGTCGGAGTCGGCCAGGTGCAGAGCACGCCTTGCCGCACCTTCAGCGCTCTGCGCCGATCGAGCTGCAACTCACCACCACGCTGCACCCGACGCCCGGGGGAGCGTCTGGGCTATCGCGCACGAATGAGCGACGTGACGCCGCGTGGCTCGAGCGATGGGAGTCGATAGCGACAACTCCTCCTGGCGGGGCGTCGAGACGCCGGCGCTGCTCGAGCCGGAGTACCACTCGGCTGACGACACGATTGCGGCCAACATCTCGCTCGAGCGATTGACCGTCTCGATGGAGATCCAAGGTTCGGCCGCACTCGCGCTCGCCCGCGCCTGAACACGATTCGGCCCCGGGACTCTGGTGAGTTCCGGGGCCGAATCGTTCGATGGGCTCAGGCCGTGCGCTTACGCCGGGGCTTGACCCCGCGCGACTCCCGCAGCAGGGTGAGGCGCTCTTCGAGCAGTTCCTCGAGTTCGGGGATCGAGCGACGCTCCAGCAACATGTCCCAATGGGTGCGCTGGTGCTTGACCGGCTTGCGTTCCGGTTCGGGGCCGTCGACGAGAACAGCCTCTGCGCCGCAGCGACACTCCCACAACGACGGGATGTCGGCCTCGACCGAGAACGGAAGCTCGCTGACGTGTCCTTCCGGGCACTGGTAACGGGTCAGCTGCCGGTCGCTGAGGGTGACGCCCTCGTCGCTCTCGTGGGAGACCGACGAAAGGTTCGTGCCTCGCAATGATCGCTCTGCCATGGTTTTCCCCTTTGCACCGAATCTGCACGTGGCCGCGACGAATCAACTCAAGATCGTCATGTGTTGGTGATCTGACCGTCGCGGTATCTGTTGGTGCCAACGGGCGCGGGCCGCGGATTGTTCCGAATGCCGCGAAATTTCTCCCTAGATGACCTGGGGCACATGGTTGCCGACGTCGCTGATCCCCTTGCGGACGTCCACCGCCCGCAGCAGCAGACCGCCGACGACGAAGAAGATCACCAACGCCACGATCGACAGACGGTAGCTGTGGAACAACTGGTAGACCAGACCGAATACGAAGGTACCGAACCAACTCGTGCCGCGTTCCATCGCCTGATAGAGGCTGAAGAACTCCGACTCCCGACCCTTGGGGACCAGGTGGCTGAACAGGGACCGGGACAGGGACTGGCTACCACCCATCACGATGCCGATGCCGACGCTGAGAACGAGCCAGAGCCCGAACGCCCTCTCCGGAATGAAGAACGCCACGCAGACGACGCCGGTCCACAGGAACAGGCTGAGCAGGATCAGTTTCTGCGAACCCTGGGTGCGAGCCATCCGTCCGAAGAGCATCGCGCCGAAGAACGCGACGAACTGCACCAGCAGAATGGTGATGAACAGCTGGTTCTCGTCGAACTTCAGCTCCAACGCTCCGTACAGCGCTGCCGCAGCGATGACGGTCTGAATGCCGTCGTTGAAGAACAGGTATGCGACCAGGAACTTCATCGTCTCGGGGTATCCGCGCAACTCCTTGAAGGTTTCCTTCAGTTGCTTGAAGCTGCCGCTGAACATCGGCTGCTTGCCGGATGCATCGGCCGCACTCGGGACATTGCGCAGGGCGATGACCGGGATGATGCCGAAGAGCAGCCACCAGATGCCGCCGGCAGCGAAGATGATGCGGACCGTCATCGACAGTGAGACGCCGAGTTTCTCGTGCATGAGCAGGAAGGCGAGCGCTCCGGCCAGCATGAGGCCGCCGCCGAGGTAACCCATCGCCCACCCGACGGTCGAGACCCGGTCGCGGTCGTCCGGGGGAGTGATGCGGATCATCAGCGCCGAGTAGATGATCAACGCGGCGCCGAGGCTGGTGTTCGCGACGATCACCAGCACGATCGCCAGCTGCCAGTTGTCGCCCTCGAGGAAGAACATCGCCGTGGCGGCGATGCCACCGATCAGCGTGAAGAAGCCCAGCAACCGGGTCGGACGCGGAGAGCGGTCGGCGAGTGCGCCGACGAACAGCAGCACGAAAGCGGAGATGATGGTGGACGCGGTGAGCGTGTAGGGCACCAGCGAGCCCGGCGGGATCGAGAAGCCGAGCACGGACAGGTTCCTGAAGCATTCCTCGTCCGTGGGCCGGGTCGGACACGCCGCCTTGTTGGCCAGACTGGTCACGTACGGGCCGAACAGCACCGTCATCGTCGCCGTCACGAATGCCGAACAAGCCCAGTCGTACCAGTACCAGCTGCGCTGCAGCGTGCGTTGTTCGGGAGTCGATTGCGTCCCGGCAGGCGCCTGCTTGGTCAGATCCACGAGTGAACTGTGACACATTCACGCACGCCTGGCAGTCGGACGCACCAAGCCTGCAGGGACACAATCGTGATGGACCATGATCGAGGTCGAACGGATGCGGCGGCTACGGTTGGACGGTGCGCGGATCCAAGGGGACCGCAGACAGGGGGAGGGCACGAGGATGGCCGGCGATCGCGTCGGAACGACCTTCGGCCCATATCGCATCGACGATCTCATCGGACGTGGCGGTATGGGCGAGGTCTACCGCGCCTATGACACGGTCAAGGACCGCGAGGTCGCCTTGAAACTGCTGCCGCGTGAGCTCGCGAAGGACGCGAGTTACCGGGAACGCTTCCAGCGCGAGGCCAGGGTCGCTGCGCGCCTGCAGGAACCGCACGTGATCCCGATCCACGACTTCGGTGAGATCGACGACATTCTGTTCATGGACATGCGCCTGGTGCGTGGCAAGGACCTGCGTGCGGTGTTGCGCCGACCCGACCACATGGACGTGACCTTCGCCGTCGAAGTGGCCCGACAGGTCGCGGACGCGCTGGAGGCGGCCCATACCGACGGCTTGGTGCACCGCGACGTCAAGCCGGAGAACATCCTGTTGTTGCCTTCGGGCTTCGCCTATCTGGCCGACTTCGGTATCGCCAGTCGCAGTGACGAGGTTCGATTGACCTCCACGGGCACCGCGATCGGATCCTTCGCCTACATGGCTCCCGAGCGTTTCCAGGACGAGCCTGTCGGCCCGGCGACCGACATTTACTCGCTCGGCTGCGTGCTCTACGAGTGCCTCGCCGGAGAGCCGCCATTCCCGCGGTCGTCCGTGCCGTCGATGATCCAGGCGCACCTGAACGACGCACCACGCCGGCTGACCTCCGTCAGGGGTGACGTCCCACCCGCCCTGGAGAAGGTCATCGCGCGGGCGATGGCCAAGGATCCGGCCCAGCGGTTCGGCAGCGCGCACGAGTTCGGGCGTGCCGCCACGGCAGCCGTGGAGGCGTCCGGACAAACGGCGAGGTCGGCCGGTGCAGGGGTGGCAGCTGCCGGAACGGCAACAGCGAAGCTGCCCAAACGCTCGCCCGCTGCCCTGACCGGAGGAGCCCCGACAGGAACGTCCCGTCCCCACTCGGGCCCCGCCTTCACACCGCGGCGTCCGACCGGCACCCACTCCCGCACCACCAACCCACCCCCCGCCGAGCGACCGGGCCGCAAGCTGGGCCCCGCGGCCGCGCTGTGGGCTGTGCTCGCCGCGCTCGGACTCGTCGCTGCGTTCGCGGCCTGGCAGGTCTGGGGCCAGGACGACGGCACGGGTGCCCTCGGAGCAGACACCCCCGATCGCTCGTCGCCGAGTTCGGGAACCACCAGCTCAACAGGTCCGAGCAGTACGTCGAGCCTGTCGACCTCGCCGTCGAGCCCGACATCGACCAGTACCTCGGTGAGCACCCGACCGGACGGCAAGATCACGACCGTGACGGTCACGCACACCGGCTCCTCGACCACCACCACGTCCGCGAGCACGCAAGCGTCGAGCAGGGAACCCACGACATCGACAAGTACCGACACGTCGACGTCCACACCGACCAGCCCGACCAGCCCGACCATTGCGCCAGGTGCGGGGTACGACTCGCAGGGCTGGACCAGCCATTCGCAGGTGCGCTGTTCGGGCGGCGATCGGGCGGTACTCGTGGCCTCCTCGGACTCCTCGTTGGTGACTATCTGCGAGGCCCCGTCGGGCAGCCGTTACTACCTCGGGCTGCGACCTGACCAGACTGAGAAGCCGAACAACCTTCGAGTCGCGAACCCGGTGCGTGAAAGCGACGGCTGGCGAGCCAACTCCGGCGGCTATGTCTACAAAGTCACGCCGTCGATGCTGTACATCTCGAACAGCTCCGGCACCTTGCGGGACGAGGCGATCTCCACTTACGTGGAGCCGTCCTGATCGATCAGACTCGTCGAATCTGACCCAGGTCGCGCACCGCACCGTACGACGCCGACGTCGCCAACGCGGCATACGCCTTGAGGGCCTTCGAGACGACGCGGTCACGGTTCACCGGCTGCCATGGGTGCTCGGAGGCTTCCATCTTGGCGCGGCGATCGGCCAGCGTCGCTTCGTCGACCTCCAGCGACAGGGTGCGTGTCCGGACGTCGATGAGAATCTCGTCGCCGTCCTCGACCAGGCCGATCAGACCGCCCTGGGCTGCTTCGGGCGAGACGTGTCCGACCGAGATGCCCGAGGAGCCGCCGGAGAACCGGCCGTCGGTGATGAGCGCGCACTTCTTGCCCATGCCGGTGCCCTTGAGGAAGGCGGTCGGGTGCAGCATCTCTTGCATGCCCGGGCCACCGGCCGGTCCCTCGTAGCGGACGACGATCACGTCGCCCTCCGTGATGCGCTTGGACAGGATCGCATCGACCGCGTCCTCCTGGCTCTCGACGACGAGCGCCGGGCCACGGAAGGTCCACAGGTCCTCGTCGATACCAGCGGTCTTGATGACTGCGCCGTCCTCGGCGAGGTTGCCGTGCAGCACGGCGAGGCCGCCGTCCTTGGTGTACGCATGCTCGACCGAGCGGATGCACCCGTTCTCGGCGTCGGTGTCCAGGCTGCTCCACTTGTTGTCGGTGGAGAACGCCTCAGTGGTGCGCACCCCGCCCGGTGCGGCGTGGAACAGGTCGACCGCTGTCTGCGACGGGCTCTCGGCGCGGATGTCCCACTCGGAGATCCATGCTTCCAAGGAGGGGGAGTGGACGCTGTGCACGTTTTCGTTGAGCATCCCACCCCGGAACAGTTCACCCATGATCGCCGAGATTCCGCCTGCGCGGTGTACGTCTTCCATGTGGTAGTCGGAGTTCGGCGCGACCTTGCTCAAGCAGGGCACCCGACGGCTGACGGCGTCAATGTCCTCGAGGCCGAACGGCACCTCGCCCTCCTGGGCGGCAGCGAGAATGTGCAGCACGGTGTTCGTCGAACCACCCATGGCCACGTCCAGTGCCATCGCGTTCTCGAACGCTTCCTTGGTCGCGATCGAGCGCGGCAGCACCGAGTCGTCGTCCTGCTCGTACCAACGCTTGGCGAGGTCGACCACCACGCGTCCGGCTTCCTCGAACAGCGCCCGGCGCGCCTGGTGGGTGGCCAGGGTCGAACCGTTGCCCGGCAGCGAAAGTCCCAGCGCCTCGGTGAGGCAGTTCATCGAGTTGGCCGTGAACATGCCCGAGCACGATCCACAGGTCGGGCAGGCCGACAACTCAACCGTCGCCAGGCCCTCGTCGTCGACGTCCTGGGACGCGGACGCGGAGATCGCGGTGATGAGGTCGGTCGGCGCGTGGGCGACGCCATCGACGACGACCGCCTTGCCGGCCTCCATCGGACCGCCCGACACGAACACGGTCGGGATGTTCAGGCGCATCGCGGCGTTCAGCATGCCCGGAGTGATCTTGTCGCAGTTGGAGATACAGACCAGTGCGTCGGCGGCGTGGCCGTTCACCATGTACTCGACCGCGTCGGCGATCACCTCACGGGACGGCAGGGAGTACAGCATCCCGCCATGGCCCATCGCGATGCCGTCGTCGACGGCGATGGTGTGGAACTCGCGGGCGACTCCGCCGGCCGCCTTCACCTGTTCGGCGACGATGTCGCCCATGTTCTTCAGGTGGACGTGGCCGGGTACGAACTGGGTGTAGGAATTTGCGATTGCGACGATCGGTTTGCCGAAGTCGGTGTCGCCCATGCCGGTGGCGCGCCAGAGTGCGCGAGCACCTGCGGCGTTGCGGCCGTGGGTGGTGACGCGGGAACGCAGTTCGGGCATGATCGACTCCTTTCGTTCACCGGCGCCGTAGTGCACCGATGATCATCCCAATCATCGCATCGCGCACCGCGTGGAGCACCGAGCGTCCATGACTCGAACGTTCGGTCCAGGATACGGACGGACGGACGGACAGCTTCGGACGCCCTCGAAATCCCCGCGAGACAGCGTTGCTGACTAGCGTTGACGCAAGAAAACTGACTTCGACGAAAGGTGCCCTGATGGCGCTCGTACGCATGCTGGCCCGCCCGCTTCTTGCCGCCCCGTTCATCTTCGGTGGCTTCAACCAGTTGCGCTCCAGCGGCCAGCTCGCCCCTAAGGCCGCGCCGGTCACCGACCGTCTGGCGGCGCCGCTGAAGCTGCCGACCAACGACCCCAACACCCTGGTGAAGGCGAACGGTGCCGCGATGGTCGCCGGCGGAATCCTGCTCGCGACGGGCAAGGCGCCCCGCGTCGCCTCGACGCTGCTGTCGGGTCTGCTGATCCCGACCACGCTCGCCGGGCACGCCTTCTGGGAGGCCGACACCGAGCAGGAGAAGCGCCGCCACCTCGTCTCCTTCGTGACCAACCTCGGCCTGCTCGGTGGTCTGATCACCGCTGCGGTCGACACCGCGGGCAAGCCGGGTCTGCCCTACCGCGCCGGCATGGCCAAGAACGCCATCGGCCGCGCTGCACACACGACCGCGCTCGAGGCACGCCTGGCGGCAGCCAACGCGCAGAACAAGCTGCCGGTCTGATCCATCGAGAAAGGACGCGTCGACGGCTGTCGGCGCGTCCTTTCTCATTTCCGTGACCGGGTCGACCGGACACAAATCTGCGTCGAGGTGACATTCCCGAGGTGTAGGAACAGACTCTCGGGAGGACAATGAACGACATCGACGAACTCGCCGAGCCAAGCGTCGATGGTGGCACTTCACCGCTGCTGACGGCACTGCGCGATCACGTCGGGCACCACTGCGTCGGCATTGACCGGGGTCCACGCCTCGCTGGGCACCCATTCGCTCCCACACGAGCGGCACGCGAACAGCGGCTCACCGTTGAGCTGCTGTTGCGTTGTGTCCCAATCACATTCGCTGCGACAGGGTTCGATGCGCAGGTCCGCCACGATCGTGGTCGGCTCAGACCGGGAAGCCCAGATGGGCGAGCGCCTGTCGCAGCAGCACTCCGTGGCCGCCGCTCATCTCCTCGCTGCGTGACAACTCCATCGCCTCGTCCGGGTTCAGCCACGCGAGGTCCAGGGCGTCCGCACTCGGTGCGCAGTCGCCCATCACGACGACGACGTGCGCCATCGACACCGCGTGCTGCCTCGGGTCGTGGAACGGAGTCACACCGGGCGTGGGGAAGTACTCGGCGATCGCGAACGGCTGCGGCGAGATCGGCACCTGTGGAAGTGCCATCGGGCCGAGGTCCTTGTCGATGTGGCGCAGGATCGCGTCCCGGATCCGCTCGTGGTAAAGCACCCGACCGGACACCAGTTCCCGCTTGATCCGACCTTCGGACGTACCACGCAGCAGCAGACCCACCTGCGTGACGACAGACCGTTCGTCCACCCGGACCGGCACCAAGTCGAGGTAGAGGATCGGCAGGCGTTCGCGCGCGTCCCGGAGTTCCTCACGGGAGAGCCAGGCGCCGCTGGTGTCGGTGTCCATCTCGCTCATGCCGTCATTGTGTCAGCGCGCTCCGGTGGCAGGGCGGTCGCGTCGCGGTGAGCTGACAATGCCGGCAGGGCCGGCGGAGCGGGTCGGTCTTTCGCCGAGGCGAAGTAGGCGGAGACCCGCGATCGGCGGATCGCGAAGATCCTCGGTGAGCGCGGCTTGATCTGTCGGCGACCGATCAGCTGCTTCCGCTCACCACCACGGGGATGATCACCGCGGTCATCATCGCGGTGTTGAGGGCCTGGATCGCGCGCGAGACAGCGTCACCGCCGGGGTCCCCGGCTGCTACCTGCTCGATACGGGCCTTCAGGTCGCGCTTGCCCAGGCCGCCGGACTCCTGCTCGAGCACCTTGTGGGCGACGTCCAGGCCCTGCAGGATCGACAGCAGCGTTGCGTCCTGCGAGGTCGCTGCAGCGCTGCCCGAGAGCACAGCGGCCAGACGTGTTCGAGTCTCCTGCTCGGGTTGCGGGTTGAGCACCGGGTAGCGCTCCGGGACGAAGCCCAGTGCCTTCTTCTCGACGACCTCGACCACCCCGTTCGCGGCAAGTCGTTGCACGACAAGGCTTTCCGGGTTCAGCTTGCGGTCACTGATCAGGGACGAGAGCTTCTTGCCGTTGTGCTTGTCAGCGATTCTGGCCAGTCCGTGGTCGACCACGGGGTCGCCGGTGGGGGAGCCGTCCACCATCGTGAGACGCGGCTGCTTCTCCTTGGTGACGTCGATCTTCCCGGCGCGGATGAGATCGGACAACATGGCGCCCACCAGGCCGTAGCCGCGTTGCGCACCCATCCCCTCGATCTTGCCGTCGTCCTTCGTCAGCAGCATGAACAGTTGATCAGTCGTCGGCATCATGTCTTCGACCCTATGAAATCTGCCCACCGATGTGGCCGGACGGGGATGACCGCCGGGCGGACCTCTGCTTGGATCGTGGACGGTCGCGGACTCGCGCGGCCGGCGACAGACGGAGCTGCGATGACACCGCCGAAGTCCACGACACCCGCCGCGGATTCCCACGAGATGATCCGCGTGCAAGGCGCTCGCGAGAACAACCTCAAGGGTTTCGACGTCGACATCGCCAAGCGGCGCCTGACGGTCTTCACCGGTGTCTCCGGTTCCGGCAAGAGCTCACTCGTGTTCGGCACGATCGCCGCCGAGTCGCAGCGGATGATCAACGAGACCTACTCGACCTTCGTCCAGGGGTTCATGCCGACGCTGTCGCGCCCCGAGGTCGACCGGCTCGAGGGGCTGACGACCGCGATCGTCGTCGGGCAGGACCGGATGGGCGCGAACCCGCGCTCGACCGTCGGCACCGTCACGGACGCGAACGCGATGCTGCGGATGCTGTTCAGCCGTCTCGGCGACCCGCACGTCGGCGGACCCAACGCGTACTCGTTCAATGTGCCGACCGTGAAGGCGAGCGGGGCGATCACCGTCGAGCGCGGCGCGAAGACGATCGCCGAGAAAGCGACGTTCAACCGGCTCGGCGGCATGTGCCCGCGTTGTGAGGGACGTGGCTCGGTGTCCGACGTCGATCTCACCGCGCTGTACGACGAGGAACTGTCGCTGCAGGACGGCGCACTGAAGATCCCGGGCTACTCGATGGACGGCTGGTACGGCCGCATCTTCGGCGGGTCCGGCTTCTTCCCGATGGACAAGCCGATCAAGAAGTTCACCAAACGCCAGTTGCACGACCTGCTTCACAAGGAGCCGACGAAGATCAAGGTCGACGGGATCAACCTCACCTACGAAGGCGTGATCCCCAAGATCCAGAAGTCGATGCTGTCCAAGGACGTCGAGGCGCTGCAACCACACATCCGCGCGTTCGTCGAACGAGCCATCACCTTCCAGACCTGCCCCGAGTGCGACGGCACGCGCCTGACGCCCGAGGCCCGCTCGTCCACGATCAAGGGCATCAACATCGCCGACGCGTGCTCGATGCAGATCAGCGATCTCGCCGAGTGGGTCCGTGCACTGGACGAGCCGTCGTTCAAGCCCCTTCTCGCCGGGCTGCAGCACCTGCTCGATTCCTTCGTCGGGATCGGCCTCGGTTATCTCGCGCTGGAGAGACCGTCGGGCACCCTGTCCGGCGGTGAGTCGCAGCGCACGAAGATGATCCGGCACCTCGGTTCGTCGCTCACCGACGTCACGTACGTCTTCGACGAGCCTTCGATCGGCCTGCACCCGCACGACATCGACCGGATGAACGATCTGCTGATCCAGTTGCGCGACAAGGGAAACACCGTGCTGGTGGTCGAGCACAAGCCGGAGATGATCGCGATTGCCGACGAGGTCGTCGACCTCGGTCCCAAAGCGGGGACGGACGGCGGGGAGATCGTCTTTCAGGGCACGTTGGACGAATTGCGCAAGGCCGACACACTCACAGGCAAGCACCTGGACGACCGGGCTTCGATCAAGGAGTCGGTGCGCGACCCCGACGGTGCACTCGAGATCCGTGGAGCCTCCACCAACAACCTGCAGGACGTGGACGTCGACGTACCGCTCGGCGTGCTCGTTGCGGTCACCGGAGTCGCAGGTTCGGGCAAGAGCTCGCTCATTCACGGGTCGTTGGAAGGACGCGACGACGTCGTATCGATCGACCAGGGTGCGATCAAGGGTTCACGCCGCAGCAACCCCGCCACCTACACGGGACTGCTCGATCCGATCCGCAAGACCTTCGCGAAGGTGAACGGGGTGAAACCCGCTCTGTTCAGTGCGAATTCGGAGGGCGCCTGCCCGGTCTGCAACGGCGCCGGCGTCATCTACACAGAGCTGGGCTTCATGGACACCGTGACCACCGTGTGCGAGGAGTGCGAAGGCAAGCGCTTCCAGGCGGCGGTGCTGGAGTACAAGGTCGACGGGAAGGACATCAGCGAGGTACTCGCGATGTCGGTCGAAGAAGCCGAGGAGTACTTCGCCGACGGTGAGGCCAAAACGCCTGCGGCACATAAGATCCTGCAGCGACTGGCCGATGTCGGACTGGGCTACCTCACGCTCGGCCAGCCGCTCACGACACTGTCGGGTGGTGAACGCCAGCGGATCAAGCTCGCCACGCACCTGGGGGAGAAGGGCGGGATCTACGTCCTGGACGAACCGACCACCGGCCTGCACCTGGCCGACGTCGAGAATCTCCTGGGCCTGCTCGACCGCCTGGTCGATTCTGGCAAGTCGGTCATCGTGATCGAGCACCATCAGGCGGTGATGGCGCATGCCGACTGGATCATCGATCTGGGTCCGGGAGCCGGTCAGGACGGCGGCAAGATCGTGTTCGAAGGGACGCCCGCCGAGTTGGTGAAGAAGTCGACCCTGACAGGCAAGCACCTCGCCGCGTACGTCGGATCGAAGTAGCCCCCCCTACACCCGTGGTCAAGGGCGGTCAGAAACCGCCGATGTCGCCACCACCGAAGTCGCCGCCGCCCATGTCGTCACCGAAGTCGGCGCCCCCGAAACCGTCGTCCATGCCCTGACCCATTCCGGGGTCCTCCGCGAAACCCTGGTCCGCTGCGCCGGGGTCGCCGGCGTCCGCGCCCGGATCTCCGGCCGCCTCGTCCGCGCCGCCGTTGTCTGCGAAACCGTCGCCGAAGCCGTTCCCGTCGAACATCTCCTACGCGATCGCGGTGCCGATGAACGCGCCGGCGATGCTGCCCATGAGTGAGCCGCCGATCATCGCGCCCATGCCCATTCCGCCCATTCCGCGCCCCATACCGCCGCCGAACATGCTGCGCATCGCGCCGGGCCGCTGCATCTCCATGCGGGTCGCGCTGCGGGCAAGCGTCTTGGGGGAGTCGTCCTGGGGAGGCTGACCGGGGGCGGCCTCGGCCAGCTGCTGCAACACCTGACGTCGCTGACCCGGAGTCAGCTGCGCGAACGCCTGCTCGTGCGCGGCTTCGATGTGGTCCGGGGGAGCGGTGCGCAACAGATACTCGTACCGCTCGATCGCCTGATCATCCGACATCTGCTGCTGCCCGCCCGGCGGCTGTCCACCCTGGGGCACGCCTTGCTGGCCGGGCGGCGGACCGGCGTCCTGAGCGCCGAACCCACCCGACTGCTGGTGGGGTTGCTGACTGGTGCGGCCGAGAAGCCGATCGAGAATTCCCATGGGTCGACGCTAGAGCCGAACCGTCACGTCGATAGGTCGTACGCAACGGCAGTTTTTCCCGGACGCGAGACCACCCCTTCGGTGCCCCGGCCCGGTCCGCATCGCCGCTACGTTCGAGGGATGACTGATCCCACCGCAGGACCCGGCCGTTCCCGTGGTCGCTTTTCCGCGTTCCCGTTCCCGCGCTACTCCCGCCGCACCAAACGCGGCACCAACGTCTCCGTCGGTGGCTGCTGCCTGCCGATCCCGATCGGATGCATGACCCTCACCACGGCCGCCGCCGTCGGTGCCTACGCATTGCGTAAGGGCTCCGGCCTGGGCTGATCCGACCACTCTCGGCAGACTTTCCCGCGAGGCCATGTCGAGAACGACACGGTGGCTCCGTCTCCTTGATGTCAGCGGCCCAGAACGGGCCGATACGTCACGAAGGGAAAGTCTGATGGCCAAGTACCTGCTCCTGAAGCACTACCGATCGACCGGCAAACCCGCGGAGGTCGTCCCCGAGATCCCGATGGACGACTGGTCGGCCGACGAGGTCGACGCACACATGCAGTACATGAACGATTTCGCCGACCGGCTGGAGAAGTCCGGTGAGTTCGTCGACGGTCAGGCATTGTCGATGGCCGGCGCGTGGGTGCGTCACGACGGCGAAGGCAAGCCGCCGGTCACCGACGGGCCCTTCGCCGAGACCAAGGACCTGATCGCCGGCTGGATGATCATCGACGTCGAGACCTGGGACCGAGCCGTCGAACTGGCCGGTGAACTGTCGGCGGCCCCTGGCAAGGACGGAAAGCCGATCCACGAATGGCTGGAAGTCCGACCGTTTCTCGGGGTGGACGCGCCGACCATCGCCGACTGACTGTGCCTGACCTGTTCGATGCTGCTGCACTGCGAAGTCACATCCCCGCAGTGATCGGCGTCCTCGTCCGCCGCGGAGCCGACTTCGCGACGGCCGAGGACGTCGTCCAGGAAGCATTGCTCGAGGCACTCCGGACGTGGCCGCGGCAGGCCCCGCGGGTCACTCACCCCCTGATTGGCGATAGCACTGGATCATTCAGCCGATGACGTAAACCGCTGCGTCAGCGACGGCGTTTCGTGCTTCAGTCCGCTTGACTCACTCGGTCACCGTTGAGTTGACCGTAGCGGGATGCTAGCCCGCGTGTCGGTGTACGTCGGTGGCCACGTGCGGTTTGACCTGCAGGCGTTCCCACATGGATGGGTATACGGACTGGCAGAGTAAGAGTGTCGCTACCCACGAGCTTGGTCACGCCCTAGGACTGGCCGATCACTACTCGACCTACATCTACGACGTGATATGGGGATACACCGACTCCCGCAAGGCGTCTGTGCCGTATACCCATGACAAGGCCACCTACTACTCGCTCTGGGGATGATGAGATGAACATTCAACGCACCACCCTCGTGATCGCCCTTGCTGCGGCCACGTCGCTCACCGCCTCCGCCTGTTCCCAGGGCTCTGGCGAAGATCAGGCATCCGGACCTACAAAGACAGCTCACTTGAGTCACAGTTTCGACGTCACGGATCAGAGGGCAGTCGCAGGATGGAGCGACCGCATCTTCGTCGGCACGGTCGAGGCCAAAACCGGTAGCAAGTCCAGGGTCAAGGACCTTCCGGCCGGCCAGTGGAAGGTCCGAGTGAAGGAAACCATTAAGGGGCCACAGCTTCAGGTCCAGACCGTTTCGCAGACGGGTGGCAAGGACGCGGATGGCACAGTGATCCTGATGGACGGCGACCCCATCCTGGTGAAGGGGAAGACCTACATCTTCGCGGGCCGGTACGACCCCCGCACAGACACCGTGGTCGTCGTGTCCAAGTACGGGGACGTCCCCGTCTCCGATGTCGCCGACACCAAGGTGAATGCCATGAAGGCATCGGCGAAGAACCCCAAGGCGGTTCACAAGCCGGCGATCTAGACATCTTCAGCCTGTGATGCCGAGGGGGTTGATGTCTCGGCATCACAGGCTTGTGTCAGGTCTAGGGACCTCTTTTGAACGAAGTACAGGTTGGACGTCGATCACTTCGCCAGTGATCCGGGGTCGGATCCTGCCCGGGGCCTGCTCGTAGACTGCCGCGTAGGTGCTCGAGCCGACCATTGATCGCCTCGGTGGGTCCGTTGCTGGTGCCGGGCCGGTCGAAGAACGCGAGCACGTCGGCCGCGCGCTTGATCAGCGTTCTTCCCAGGGTGATGACCTCGGCCAACGGTTTCGGCACGCCGGTACTGATCGAGTCGATCAGCTCGGTCATGAGCTTCTTCCCGGTAGCCCGGTCCGGGTGCCGGTACGCCGCGATCATCCGTTGATAGATGCCCCAGGTGCACTCGACCTGAACGTGCTCATCGACAGCGAACAGTGCGGTGAGGCGTTCGTGTTGCCGGTCGGTGAGCAGGCCCGCGCCAGTGTGCAGGGTGCGCCGTGCCCGGTACAGCGGATCCGTGGTGCGGCCACGGTGCCCGTGCAGTTCTTGCTGGACCCGCCGGCGGCACCTATCCAGGGCGTCACCGGCCAACCGGACAACATGGAACGGGTCCATCACCGTGGCCGCAGCCGGGATCTCCTCAGCGGCAGCGGTTTTGAAGCCGGTGAACCCATCCATCGCGACGACCTCCACAGCCTCCCGCCACTGGGCGGATCGGTCGGCCAGCCAGGTCTTGAAGACCTGCTTGGACCGTCGGCAACCATGTCCAACAACCGTGCTGGTCCGATGCCGTCCCGGATCGGCGTGAGGTCGATGATCGCCGATGATCACCTATTTGTCGCCGGCCCGGGTGTGCCGCCACACGTGCTCGTTATCGACACTCATCGACACCGATCGCGGTGACGCCGTCGAACCGGGCCGGGTCGTCGATCAACACCCGGTGCCCCTCGGCGAGGACGGCGTCGTTGGCGGTGTCCCATGCAACGGCGAGGGCTTCGGCGACCCGGGCGATTGTGAGGTGCTGACACACGATCGCGGTCAATGCCCACCGCACGGCCCGGCGGGACAGGCGTGCCCGTGGTTCGGCCGCCGCGGAGCAGTCCTGCCGCCATACATGCCCACATTCTCGGCACCGGTACCGGCGCAGAGTGATGGCCAGCGTCGTGGGTCGCCACCCCAACGGTTCATGAGCCAGCCACCGCACGACGGTGTCACGCGGTGCGCCTTCGCACCCGCACCGGTGGCACCACGCATCATCGTCGACGACGCGGCACGCCAACACGGCCCGCTCGGGTTCAACGCCTTGCCCCGTCACGACCAGGCCGAGCTCATCCAAGCCGCAGAAGGTCGTCAGGTCAGGGGTAGTGAAGGTAGCGTCGTACATGTCGAGGTCTTCCAGATGGGCAGCGTCAGAACTTCCATCATCGGGAGACCTCGACCCTCACCCGAACAACGACGCGCTACCAACCCCTACACCCTCGATTGGGATGAGCCCGCAAAGGGCACCAGCCAGGGCCGGTCACCGCCGCGGAGTTCGCGATCAACACCGCCTGGCTGGCGCGGCCGATCCGGTCGCCTGGACGCCGGCCGCTCGTCCTTACCGGCAAGGCAAAGACCTCGCACTGTGCGGGCCGAAAGCTGGGCTAGGCAGGGCTTCCTGGCTGACTGGTTGTTTCAACTTTGATGAGGTGCCTGTACTTCTGCTGAAGCCGAGCTAGCTCCTGCGTGAAGGCGGGGTCGGTCGTGTTCTCGTGGGTGACTAGAACCGCGCCGTCGAAGGTTGACAGCGAGACACCCCAACTCAGGCGTGCCGAAGTGGCCGACGGGTTCAGTGCGTTGTTGACATCGGTCTTCGTAGCCTCAAGCGTCGCAAGTGTCGGCACCCCCGGCCGGTCAGCGACATAGTTCAACCGGAGCGGGGCCTTGTCGCCGTACCGCTCGCCGAGGCCTTTCGCCCACGTCAGGTAGTCTGCGGGATCCTTCGGGCCGAAGGGAACCTCGACCGTTCCGGATCGGACGACGACATCACGCTGTGGCCAACCAGGCTTGCGCGCCATTTCCGCAGCAATGCCACTACGCACCTGTTCTGTGGTCGTTATCAACGTTGTTCCCGCTGGCTGGGGCGATATGGTTCGACCGTATCCGGCAGTGATCGCCACCACGCCGATGAGTGCCGCAGCAACGGCGCCACTAGCGATGCCAGTGATGGACAGTGCCCGTCGGCGGCGACCTGTTCTCCAAAGCTGGGTTGCGTCGATTTCAAGTTGACGTGGCGCACGGTCCGCTAAGTGCCCGAATGCTTCGTGGGTCGGCGTTTTCATGGGTGACGCTCCTTAGTGTCAGCCTGTCCAAGCTCAGGGTGTTTGATGCGGATCGCGTTAAGGCCTCGGTGCACGTGGGATGTTCGTGCGGGATGCAATCCTTGACGTCTAGGGAACCTGATCAGGACGGGTGATGAGTGCTCAACCGCAACGCATCGAGACCTTCGGTGAGTGCAGTGACGTGGTGGTGTACGACATCATGCGCGAACGCCTGACTCGCCTGGGCGGCTCGCTGATCGCCCTGATCGACTTGGAGGAGGCCCGCGGTGCTGACCGGGTGCGTGTGGGGGAGTTGTTCGCACGCAAGGACGAGTACCGTCGCGCGGTCGACGCGGTGGATCCGGGGGACCGAGCTGCCCAGATACGGATGATCGCCTACCTGTCGAGTGAGCGGGACCGGGTTGAGGATCTCCTCCCGGTATGAACACAACATCTAAGGGAGAAGGTCCTCTCGCTGCGGGTCGTAGCAGACGAGACCGTTAGACGCACCGATGCGCGCAATCTCTGCCGCATGCACCGCCCCCGGAACGGTAAGAGAGACAGAAATAAAGTCGCCAGTGGCTCCGAGCATTACAGGAAGACTTGCCCATGGGCTACCATCGTCGAACTCTGGGAACTTATCTACCGCTTCGGCCACAAACGCTTCGATTGCTGGTTCGGCATCCGAGCTGTCGTCATCTTCTGCTTGAGCGAAACGGCGTTCGAACTCGTCCGCCGCTTCTTTGTCTGAGTTCGGCGTCTGGCCTACCCATAGACCTAGATCGTATGACACGATTGTCTCTCCTTCAGGTTAATCGTCATCGACGACGTGATTCTTCCCAGATCCCGGTCACCCGTCCACTGTAGGGGTTAACCATTACTCTGATGCACCGGATCCGAAATCCGAGGGTACGGTACCGATTATCCCAGTATCGCTGCGATTTGGTGAGCTGGCAACTGTTAGCCTTTACTTCCCAATACATATTACCTTTGGTCGTAATATCATAAACAGGGTCAAGTCCCGGGTAGTGGTGTAG
>NZ_SEIP01000014.1:0-89207 GCF_004146205.1 Yimella sp. RIT 621 | reverse complement strand
TTGGAGCTTCATCGTTCGACTTGCATGTGTTAAGCACGCCGCCAGCGTTCGTCCTGAGCCAGGATCAAACTCTCCGTAAAAAAACAGAAAAACCATCCTGGCCGAAATTGATCAAGAGCATCCAAAAAAAATGCTACTGAGTACAATCTCAACCAAACAAACATTTGGCATCAATCACTCGACACGCTGTTGAGTTCTCAAGAAACGATCGCTCACCTTGGTTCAGCTTTTCAGCCGCACTTTCCGGGGCAACCTCTTCAGGTTATCACCGCATTTCTTCGCTTTCAAATCGGCTTTTCTTCCGATTTCGAGCTCCGAGAGCGGTGGTTTCGCCTTGCTGATCCGGCCTTGCCTTGCGGCTTGTCCGTTCCCTCGCCGGGCGACTCGGAGAACACTACGCCGATCCCCGCGTGATGCCAAATCGGGGAGGGTGCGACCTGCGCCACACCCTCCCCGACCGTGACGAACGCCCGGAGCTAAGCGGAATTCTGGGGCAGCCGCGCAGCCGCCTGGTGCTTGCGACCTCGCTTGATGACGGCCACCTGGCCGTGCAGGAAGTCGTTCTCGTTCAGGCTTGCCTCGACATCGGTGATCTTGTCGTTGTTGACCGAGATGCCACCGTCACCGATCAGCCGGCGCGCCGCGTTGCGGCTGTCAGCGATCCCGACGGCGATCAATGCCTCGACGATGCCTGTCCCGACCGCCACCTCGCCGCCAGGGAGCTCGGTGGTCGCATCACGCAGGGTGCGGGCGTCCAGAGCGGTGATGTCTCCCTTGCCGAACAACGCTTCGGACGCAGCCTGAACCGCCTCGGTCGCATCGGCGCCGTGCACCAGGGTGGTCGCAGCTGACGCGAGTGCCCGCTGGGCCGCGCGCTTGAACGGTTCGTCCGCCACCTGGCGTTCGTACTCGGCGATCTCCTCGGGACCGAGGTCGCTGAACACCTTCAGCAGCTTCACCACTTCGGAGTCCTCGACGTTGACGAAGTACTGGTAGAAGGCGTACGGCGAGGTCATCTCCGGGTTCAGCCAGATGGCGTTGCCCTCCGACTTCCCGTACTTGCGTCCGGTCGAGTCCGTCAGCAGCGGCGAGGTTAACGCGTGCACATGCGCGGAGTCGGCCAGTCGCACCAGGTCCACGCCGGCGATCAGGTTGCCCCACTGATCGGAACCCCCGACCTGCAGCGTGCATCCGTGGGCGCGGTACAGATGCAGGTAGTCCAGCCCCTGCAGGATCTGGTAGCTGAACTCGGTGTAGCTGATACCCGTGTCCGAATTCAGCCGCGCCGAGACCGCGTCCTTCTTGATCATCGCGTTCACCCGGAAGTACTTGCCGTAGTCGCGCAGGAAGTCCAGGGCACTGATGCCCTCGGTCCAGTCCAGGTTGTTGACCATGGTGGCCGGGTTGTCACCGTCGAAGTCGAGGAATGACTCGGCTTGCGCGCGGATCGAGGCCACCGCATCGGCGACCTGATCCTTCGTGCGTAACACCCGCTCGCTGTCCGGCTTCGGGTCACCGATGAGACCGGTCGAACCACCGACGAGGCAGATCACGCGATGGCCCGCCTGCTGCAGCCGGCGAAGCTGCATCAACTGGACCAGGTTGCCGAAGTGGAGGGACGGAGCCGTCGGGTCGAAACCGCAATACACGGTGAGCTTCCCCTCGAGCGCTTCCCGCAGCGCGGCCTCGTCGGTGGTCTGCGCCACCAGGCCCCGCCACTGCAACTCGTCGAAGATGTTGCTCACGTGTCCGTCCTCCCTTTCTACCGCACGCAGGCTCCGTGCGTCGTTGATCGTGGTCAAAGCCTGCCTTACGGCCGGGCCGGCCTGCGACTCGGTTTCGCCGGCCGATACGCGGAGACGTACGGGTCCTCGGTGATCCAGAAGCGCCATGGGAACAACTCACCGTCGCCTCCCGGTCCGCTGACACCCACTCGTGGCCCGCTCGAAGTACATTTCGGGACCGTTGCAGGGACGAGCAGCAGGTCCGGCGCGGAACCCTCCATGGACATTCCGTCATGCGTCCGGTCGAGCGCGAGCGCCTGCGCCAGGCGTCCGGGGCCCCGGGCCAGGTCGCGATCCGACACCCCGCCACGTCGCGATCGAGCCAGATCGACACCGTCCACGACCTCGCCCGCACGGATCAGCACCCCGTGGCCGGTGCCCTCCGGTCCGCACACGAGGTTCAGCGCGTGGTGCATCCCGTAGGTGAAGTACACGTACGCGTGCCCGACCGGGCCGAACATCGACGCATTGCGCGCGGTGCGACCCCGAAAGGTGTGCGCACCGGGGTCGTCACTGCCGGCGTACGCCTCGGCCTCGGTGATGCGGACGGTGACTCCGGCGTGCGAAATCAGGCAGCCGAGGACGTCGTGCGCCACCTGCGTGACCGGCGCGTCGGCGCGGGGACGCAGCCCGGCACCGCAGGGTTCGAGAGCGTCGCGGACCACTCGGTCAGGCCTTCACGACCCGCTGCTGTGACCACGAACGAGCCTGTGCCGCAACGATCTTGGATACTTCGCGCTGCTCCTCGACGCGCTCCGGAGCGGTGCCACCCTGGGAGTTGCGCGACCCGAGTGATCCGGGCACGGTCAGCACCTCGCGCACCGCGGCAGTGAGCGCCGGATTGATCGCGGTCAGTTCGTCGTCCGTGAGATCCCATAGTTCCTTGTCCTGGGACTCGCAGACGCGGACGCACTCCCCCGCCACTTCGTGCGCGACCCGGAAGGGCGTGCCTTCCCGCACCAACCATTCCGCGATGTCGGTCGCAAGCGCGAAGCCCTGCGGGGCGAGCGCTTCGAGCCGGTCGGTGTCGAACACCATCGTGTCCACCATGCCTGCGAATGCAGGAAGGAGCACCTCCAGGGTGTCGACCGCGTCGAACACCGGTTCCTTGTCCTCCTGCAGGTCGCGGTTGTACGCGAGCGGGAGTGCCTTCAAGGTGGTCATCAGACCCGTGAGATCGCCGACCAGACGTCCGGCCTTGCCACGCGCGAGTTCGGCGACATCGGGGTTCTTCTTCTGCGGCATGATGCTCGACCCGGTCGAGTAGGAGTCGTCCAGCGTGATGAACGAGAACTCCTTGGTCGCCCAGAGCACGACCTCCTCGGCGATCCGGGAGATGTCCACCGCGGTCATCGCGGACACGAAGGCGAACTCGGCGACGAAGTCACGGCTCGCAGTTGCGTCGATGGAGTTCATCGCCGCCCTGCTGAACCCGAGGTCGGCCGCCACCGCACGTGGGTCGAGGCCGAGGCTGGAGCCGGCGAGCGCGCCCGAACCGTAGGGCGATTCGTCGGCGCGCTTGTCCCAGTCGGCGAACCTCTGCACATCCCGCAACAATGCCCAGGCGTGCGCGAGCAGGTGGTGCGACAGCAGCACCGGCTGCGCGTGCTGCAGATGGGTGCGACCCGGCATGGCAACACCGTGGTGTCGTTCGGCCTGCCCGATGAGCGCGTCCACCACGTCGAGGACGAGACCGCTGACGACACGGGCATGATCGCGCAGGTACATCCGGAAGAGGGTGGCGACCTGGTCGTTGCGGCTCCGGCCGGCGCGCAGGCGTCCGCCGAGGTCGTCGCCGGCACGCTCGATGAGCCCGCGTTCGAGAGCGGTGTGGACGTCCTCGTCGTCGACTGCGGGTTCGAAAGCGCCGGTGCGGACGTCATCGAGCAACCGGTCGAGTGCGGCGATCATCCCGTCGCGCTGCGCATCGTCGAGCAGTCCGGCCGAGTGCAACACACGCGCGTGAGCCTTGGACCCGGCGATGTCGTAGGCGGCCAGTCGCCAGTCGAAGTGGGTGGACTTCGACAGTGCGGCGAGCGCGTCGGCCGGCCCCCCGGCGAACCGGCCTCCCCACAGACTCACGCGGTCGTTGCTCGGTACTTCGTTCGTCATGCCTGCCCTTGTGCGAGTTGGATGAAGTAGTCGCGGACCTGCGGGGCCGCTTGCTTGTTTCCGGCGATCACCATGATCGTGTCATCCCCGGCGATGGTTCCGACGACGTCCCGTGGACGCGCGTGGTCGATGGCCGACGCGAGCAGACTGGCGCCGCCCGGCGGCGTCTTGAGAACGACGAGGTTCTCGGACTGATCGGCCGACACCAAGAGATCAGCGCACATGCGTCGTAGTCGACCCTCCGGCTCGGCGAGGGTGGCCACCGCGGTGCCGTCGCCGCCCTCGGCGGCGACGGCGTACACCAGTTGTCCACCCTTACGGAGCTTGACCGCTCCGAGGTCGTCGAGATCGCGGGACAACGTCGCCTGAGTCACTGAAAATCCCTGTGCGGCAAGGATTTCCGACAGTTGTGTCTGGGATTGGACTTCCTCGCGAGCGAGCACATCCGCAATGGCGCGGTGCCGTGAGGCACGCGTGCCGGTGATCATGACGACTGCTCCAGCAGGAAGGCCATGAGTGCCTTCTGGGCGTGCAAGCGGTTCTCGGCCTCATCCCAGACCACCGAGCGCGGCCCGTCGATGACGTCGGCCGAGATCTCGAAACCGCGGTAGGCGGGCAGGCAGTGCATCACGATCGCGTCCGCGGCAGCGTGCCCGAGGAGTGTCTCGTCGAGCGCGAACCTCGCGAAGGGACTCTCGACGCCCTTGCGCGTCTGTGCCTCGGTCTCTTTGCCCATCGAGACCCAGGTGTCGGTGATGACGACGTCGGCCCCCCGGACAGCGGTGATCGGATCGTCGCCCACCGCAACCGAACCGCCGGTGTCCGCAGCAATCTCCTGCGCTCGCTCGAGGACTGCCGGCTGCGGACGGTGCGAACCCGGGGTGCCGATCCGCACGTGCATGCCGGCGAGTGACCCGCCGAGGAGGTAGGAATGCGCCATGTTGTTCGCGCCGTCGCCGACGTACGTGATGGTGAGGCCGGCGAGGTCTGCCTTGTGCTCCTTGATGGTCAGCAGGTCGGCGAGGATCTGACAGGGGTGGAAGTCGTCGGTGAGAGCGTTGACCACCGGCACACCCGCGAACTGCGCCATCTCCTCGATCCGGTCCTGACCGAAGGTGCGCCATACGATGAGCGACACCTGGCGGCCAAGGACGCGTGCCACGTCCGCCACCGACTCCCGGGTGCCGATCTGCGCCAGGTTTCCGTCGACCACCGTCGGGAAGCCGCCGAGTTCGGCGACCCCGGTACTGAAGGACAACTGCGTGCGCAACGTCGGCTTGTCGAAGATGATCGCCACTGCCTGCGGACCGGCCAGCGGTTGCCGGGCGGTGCGATCGGCCTTCATCTGCGCGGCGAGGTCGAGCACCCGCGCCTGTTCGGCCGGGGTGAGGTCGTCGTCACGTAGGAAGTGACGCGTCATGAGGTGGCCTCCGTGATGAGGGTGGGCAGGGCGTCGACGAAGGTCTGCAACTGCTCCTGGACAATGATCAGCGGCGGAGCAAGACGAATGGCGTTCGGCGCAACGGCGTTCACGATGAAGCCTGCGTTCCGGGCGGCCGTCACGACGTCGGCGGACAACTCATCGCGTAACTCCACGGCGAGCAGCAGTCCGCGCCCGCGGACGCCGGCGACGCGCTCGTCATCCAGATCGTCGACAGCGGCCGCGAACCACTCGCCGAGCGTGCGGGCGTTGTCCAGCAGATCGTCCCGCTCGATGACATCGATGACCGCCAGTCCAGCGGCGCAGGCCAGTGGGTTTCCGCCGAAGGTGGTGCCGTGTTGGCCGGGTTGGAGCAGGGCCGAGACCTCGGCACCGAACGTGACCATCGCACCGATCGGGACGCCACCGCCGAGACCCTTGGCGAAGGTCACGGCGTCCGGGACGATGCTCGATCTTTGATGCGCAAGCCAGTCACCGGTTCGTCCGACACCGGTCTGGATCTCGTCGACGATCAGCAAAGCGCCTGCGGCAGAGGTGATCTCACGTGCCGCCCGGAGGTACTCGTCGTCGGCGACACGCACCCCCGCCTCGCCCTGGATGGGCTCGAGGAAGACTGCCGCCGTCCGGTCGTCGACCGCGGAACGCAACGCGTCCGCGTCGCCGAACGGGACGTGGACGACGTCCGGCAGCAGGGGTTGGAACGGCTCTCGATAGGCCGCTTTGTGCGTGAGAGCCAGTGCGCCGGTGGTGCGCCCGTGGAAAGCGCCCTCGCACGCGACGATCTTCGACCGGCCGGTGCGGCGGCTCAGCTTGATCGCGGCTTCGTTCGCCTCCGCACCGGAGTTGGCGAAGAACACCCGCGATCCTTCCGGCGCCCGGCTGATCCGAAGGAGTTCGTGCGCCAGGGCGACCTGGGCAGGGCTGGTGAAGAAGTTGGAGACGTGCAGCATCTCGCCGGCCTGTTTGGAGACGGCGGCAACCAGGTCAGGGTGGTTGTGACCGACGGCGTTGACGGCGATCCCACCCAGCAGGTCCAGGTAGCGCTTGCCGTCCAGATCCCAGACGTAGCATCCGTCGCCGCGATCGATGACCAGCGAGGGGGCGCCGAAGACCGGGAGGAGCTCCTCGCTGTACTGCGCAAGAGCGGTCTGCTGATTTGCGGTCGTGTTGTCGGTCATGCGTTCTCCTTCGGAAGCAGCATGGTGCCGATTCCGGCGTTGGTGAAGATCTCGAGCAACACCGAGTGCGGTCGCCGACCGTCGATCACGTGCGCCTGCGGCACTCCCCCGTCGATGGCCCGGATGCAGGCCTCGAGCTTGGGCACCATGCCGCTGTCGACGCGGGTGAGCAACTCCCGCGCGTCGTCGACGGGCAGCGTGCTGAGCAGGCTCTCGCGGTCGGGCCAGTCGGCGTAGATGCCCTCGACGTCGGTCAGCACGACGAGCTTGCGAGCACCGAGCGCGGTTGCCAGCGCCGCCGCAGCGGTGTCGGCGTTGACGTTGAGAACTTGTCCTTCGACGTCCAGATCGGGCGCGACCGAGGAGACGACAGGAATACGTCCTGCGTCCAGAAGGTCCTGTACCGCAGCGGGATTCACCGTCTCGACGTCACCGACCAGGCCGATGTCGACCGTCTCGCCTTCGACCACAGCACCGCGCTTACGAGCACCGAAGAGTGAGGCGTCCTCCCCCGACAAACCCACGGCCAGTGCGCCGTGGTTGTTGATGAGGCCGACGAGTTCGCGCGAGACCTGCCCGGTGAGCACCATGCGGACGACGTCCATCACCTCGGGTGTGGTGACCCGTAGACCGCCCTTGAACTCACTCTCGAGGCCGAGGCGGGTGAGCATGGCCTGGATCTGCGGGCCTCCGCCATGCACCACGACGGGACACAGACCGGCGTACTTCAAGAAGGCGACGTCCTCCGCGAAAGCTGCCTTGAGGGTGTCGTCGGTCATCGCGTTGCCGCCGTACTTGATGACGACGAGAGCACCCCGGAACTGCTCGAGCCAGGGCAACGCTTCGACGAGCGTGGCCGCCTTGTCTGCGGCGGCGGCGAGGGAGACGGAATCACGGAGTGTCATGCAAGCACCTGCGTTCTGGCAACAGCTGTCATTGCGATCCTGATCAAGGTCCCCGCGAAGTACCGAGCGGAGCATCCGGAGCGAGGACTTCGTGGGGTGATCATGTGGAGTAGGCCGAGTTCTCGTGCACGTAGTCGTGGGTCAGGTCGTTGGTCCAGACCGTGGCGGACGCGTCGCCGGCGTGCAGGTCGACGACGACGTGAACTTCACGTCCGGAAAGGTCGACCAGCGATCGGTCGTCCCCGACACCGCAGCCGCGGCAGACCTGGACGCCGTTGACGTTGACGTCGAGCCGCTGCGGCTCGAAGACCGCGTCCGTCGTGCCGACCGCCGCGACGATGCGGCCCCAGTTGGGGTCGTTGCCGAAGATCGCACACTTGAACAGGTTGTTCCGTGCGATCGCCCTGGCGACGGTCAATGCGTCGGATTCGCTTGCGGCAGTGCGAACTTCGATGGCGACCTCATGATGGGCACCCTCGGCGTCAGCGATGAGCTGTCGGGCCAGCGAGCCGCACACCTCGGTGACGGCGGCGATGAGGTCCTCCTGGCTCGGGCGGACCCCCGACGCGCCCGAAGCCAGGAGGAGGACTGTGTCGTTGGTCGACTGGCAACCATCGGAGTCGATGCGGTCGAAGGTCGTCGCCGTCGCGGTACGGAGCACGCCGTCGAGTTCGGACTGATCGACGACCGCGTCAGTTGTCACCACGACGAGCATCGTGGCGAGTGCCGGCGCCAGCATCCCTGCACCTTTGGCCATGCCGCCCACGGACCAGCTGGCACGCTGCACCACAGCCTGTTTGGGCACGGTGTCGGTGGTCATGATCGCGCGCGCAGCGTCCTCACCACCGTCCGGCGTCACCGCCGAAACCAGTTGCGGCACAGCGCTTTCGATCTTGTCCATCGGCAGAAGTTCACCGATCAGACCTGTCGAGCAGACTGCGAGATCACCCGATGCGATCCCGAGTGCATCCGCCACCAGTTCCGCAGTGCGGTGCGTGTCGGCGAAGCCCTGCGGCCCGGTGCACGCGTTCGCGCCCCCCGAGTTCAGGACGACGGCGTCGACTCGACCGTCACCGACCACGATCCGCGACCAGGTGACCGGCGCAGCCTCCACGCGGTTGCTGGTGAACACCGCCGCTGCGTAGTGGTCGGGACCGTCGTTGACGACGAGAGCCAAGTCGGGGTTGCCACTGGTCTTGAGGCCGGCAGTGACTCCGGAAGCCCGGAAACCCTTGGGTGCTGTCACGGTCAAGGCGCCACTCCTACGGTCGGAAGTCCGGTGCACTCATCAAGACCGAGCGCAAGGTTCATGCACTGCACGGCAGCTCCGGCGGTGCCCTTGGTGAGGTTGTCGACCGCGCTGGTCACGACGAGTCGGCCCGCATGCCGATCGACCGCGAACTGCAACTGGACGTTGTTCGATCCGAGCACCGCACCGGTGGACGGCCAGACACCCTCGGGCAATAGCTGGACGAACTGCTCTGTGCGGTAGGCGTTCTCGTACGCTGCCCGAACGTCGCCCTCGGTCACGTCGTCCTTGGGACGGGCCGTACATGTCGCGAGGATCCCGCGCGGCATGGGCGCCAGGGTCGGTGTGAACGACACCGAGACCTTGGCGCCTGCGGCGCGTGCGAGGTTCTGCTCGATCTCGGGGGTGTGACGATGCCCGCCGCCCACCCCGTACGGGCTCATCGATCCCATCGTCTCCGCACCCAGCAAGTGCGGCTTCAGGCTCTTCCCCGCACCGGACGTGCCCGATGCGGCGACGATGACCACATCGTCGAACTCGACGAGACCGGCGGCGAAGGCCGGCGCCAGCGCCAGGCTGACTGCGGTGGGATAGCACCCGGGGACGGCGACGCGTCGGGCTCCTTCGAGAGCCCCGCGCTGCTTACCGTCAGCGGTAACAAGCTCAGGCATGCCGTACGGCCAGGTGCCGGCGAAATCGGTGTCGTAGAACGAGTTCCACGCCACCTGATCGACCAACCGGAAGTCGGCACCGCAGTCGATGACCACCACGTCGTCGGGCAACGAGCCGGCGAGCGCGGCGCTCTGCCCGTGCGGGAGGGCGAGGAAGACGACCTCGTGGCCGGCGAGGAAGTCCGCGGACGTCTCGTCGAAGGTTCGATCGGCCACCGGCGCGAGGTGCGGGTGCACAGAACCCACCCGCTGCCCCGCCTGACTGCCGGCGCACAGGGCACCGATCTCGACGCCCGGATGGGCGACGAGCAACCGGACGATCTCTCCCCCGGCATAACCGCTCGCTCCGGCGACAGCAACCTTGACCATTCGGAAACAATACACCGCCGTGCATATTCATGCATAGCGGTGTACTGCTGCCATCGCGTGGCCTTCGTCACGCTCCGCGCAGAACCGCCCCGTGCTTCGTGCTCGCCGCACTCACGGCGCCGTCGCGCATGCTGTTGACCTCTTCGGTCTTCAGGGTCCGGTCGGCCCGGAAGGTCATCCGGAAAGCCAAGGACTTCTTGCCCTCGCCGACCTGATCACCCTCGTAACTGTCGAACAACTGGATCTGCTCGAGGTCGTCGCCTGCCGCGGAGCGCAGCGTCTGCAGGACCTCTCCGGCCCGCACGCAGGAGTCCACGGTGAGCGCGATGTCGCTCTGCACGATCGGGAAGTTGGACAGCCCGACCGCCTGCGGTGTCGAGGACGCCGCGATAAGTGCGTCCAGATCGAGTTCACCCGCGACCGGACGACCGGTCAGTCCAAAGGAGGTCACCACCTTCGGGTGCAACTCCCCCGCCGCGCCGATGACCGTGCCGTCCGCCAGAACGAGTTCTGCGCACCGTCCCGGGTGGAACGGGGCAACTGCTGCGGTGCGCACCTGGATCGGAACGGCAAGGGCATCACCGACGGCGAGGGCGGCCGCGATCGCGTCGGACCAGTCGGCCACCCGTCCCTGCCCCCACCAACCGCCGCGATCGGTTTCACCTGCCATGGCCCAGGCAAGGTGCCGCGGCTGGTCGGGCACGGCGTCCTCGATCGCGCGAACGGCATCCGGACCCGGGTAGGTGCCGACCGGGAAGGTCTGCGCCTGGCCCGCGGCGCCGGCGATCACCAGGCCGTGTTCGAACAACGCTACGTCTCGCTGTCCGCGAGAAACGTTGCGGCGCAGGGATTCGAGCACATTCGGCAACACTGCCGTACGAATGAGCGGCTCCTCCTCCGACAGCGGATTGGCCACGCGGACGGTGACTCGACGCACGTCGTCGGCCGCGTACCCCAGCTGGTCGAACGACTTCTCCGCGACGAACGGAGCACTCCAGATCTCCCAGAATCCACGCGCCGCCAGAACGTTCGCAGCGATCCGTCGTGCCTGCTGGGCACGGGTCAGCCCGCGACCGCCGGGCGCCGCCGGCACGATCGAGGGGATGGCGTCATAGCCCTCGATCCGGGCGACCTCTTCGGCGAGGTCGGGCCAGTTCGCGAGATCGGGGCGCCAGGTCGGCGGCGTGACGCGCAGGTGATCGCCGGATCGCTCGACGGCGCACCCGATCTGCTCCAGCACCGACACGACCTGCTCGGTCGTGTAGGGCACGCCGACAAGGCGGCCCGGCTGTGCCGCGTCCAGTTCGATGACCGGTCGCCGCAACGGTGAGTAAACGTCGGTGACGCCCTCATCGGCGGCACCACCGCCGAACTCGATGAGCAGGTCGACTGCCAATTGCGCTGCGGCGACAGCGACTTCGGGGTCGACACCACGTTCGAAACGCTTTGATGCCTCGGTGGCCAGCTTGTGTCGACGTGCCGAACGGGCGATCGAGGTCTGATCGAAGCGGGCCGCCTCGATGAGCACGTTGCGGGTGGACTCGCTGACCTCGGAGTCCTCGCCCCCCATGACGCCGGCAATGGCCAGGGCCCTCTCCCCCGCGTCCGTGATCAGCAGGTCCTCGGGGAAAAGATCGCGCTCGACGTCGTCGAGGGTCTTGAGCTTCTCGCCCGCGCGGGCACGACGCACGACGATCGGCCCGGTCAGGGTGTCGACGTCGAAGGCATGCAACGGCTGACCGAGCGCAAGCATCACGTAGTTGGTGATGTCGACCGCGAGCGAGATCGGGCGCATACCCGCCTCGGTCAGGCGGGTGGCCATCCACTCGGGCGTGGCTGCGGACGGGTCGATGCCGCGCACGACGCGGGCCACGTACCGGGTGCACCCGATGTTGCCGCCCACCGGGGCGTCGTCCTGGACCTGCACCCCGAATCCGGAGTCGTTCGCGGCAGGCGCCTTGTCGACCAGCGCAGGCGCGGGGTCGGTGTAGGCGGCACCGGTCGAGTGCGAGTACTCACGCGCCACACCGCGGATGCAGAAGCAGTAGCCGCGGTCGGGGGTGACGTTGATCTCGACGGTCTCCCGGTCGAGGCCGAGCAGCGGCAACGCGTCCTGGCCGGCTGTGAAATCCACGCCCGGGACACGCTCGGTCAGACGGATGATACCGCCGGATCCGTCGTCCGGAAGGCCGAGTTCGTCTGCAGCACAGATCATTCCGGCGGACACGTGACCGTAGGTCTTACGCGCCGAGATGGCGAACCCGCCCGGCAGCACCGCTCCTGGCAGCACGCAGACGACCCAGTCACCGGCGTCGAAGTTGTGCGCGCCGCAGACGATCCCCTGGGGCTCACCCGAACCGTTCGCGTCACCGACGTCGACCTGGCACCAGTTGATCGTCTTGCCGTTCTTCTGCTGCTCCGGCTCCTTGGAGATAACCCGGCCGACGACGAGCGGTCCGGTGATGTCACCGCCGTGGATGCCTTCCTCCTCCAGGCCGACCTTCACCAGGGCGGCCGCGACGTCGACACCGCGTGCATCGGCCGGGACTGCGACGTACTCGCGCAGCCAATCGATCGGCACCCGCATCAGATCTCCATTCCGAACTGGTTGTTGAAGCGAACGTCGCCCTCGATCATTTCGCGCATGTCGGCCGCGCCGGTGCGGAACATCAGCGCCCGATCGACGCCCATGCCGAAGGCGAATCCGGAGTACTTCTCGGGGTCGATGTTGCAGGCGCGCAACACGTTCTGGTTGACCATGCCGCAGCCGCCCCACTCGATCCAGCCGGTACCGGAACAGGCGCGGCAGTCGGGATCCTCGCCTCGGCAGACGAAGCAGCGCAGATCCATCTCGGCCGACGGCTCGGTGAACGGGAAGTACGACGGACGCAGCCGCGTCACGATGCCCTCGCCGAACAGTTCGGTGGCCATCCGGTCGAGCGTGCCCTTCAGGTGGGCCATCGTCAGGCCTTCGTCGACGGCCAGTCCCTCGATCTGATGGAAGGCCGGCATGTGCGTCGCATCGAGCTCGTCGGTGCGGAAAACCCTTCCGAGACAACCGATATAGAGCGGGGCTCCACGTTCGAGCATGGCGCGCGCCTGCACCGGCGAGGTGTGCGTGCGAAGCACGAGGCCGGCGTCCGCCGGCTCGATGTAGAAGGTGTCCTGCATCTGCCGGGCCGGGTGATCGGCGTCGAAGTTGAGGGCGTCGAAGACGAACCACTCGGCCTCGACCTCGGGACCTTCGGCGATCTCCCAACCCATGCCGACGAGGATGTCGGCGATCCGCTCGCCCATGAGCTCGGTGGGGTGACGACGGCCCAGCGGGTTACGCCCGGAGATCATCGTGACGTCGACGGCTTCCTCCACCAGGATGCGTTCGTCGCGCTCGGCCTCCAGTTCGCTCTGGCGCTCCTTCAGCGCTGCGCCGACCTGACCACGCGCCTGCCCGACCCGCTTGCCGGCCTCGGCCTTCGCAGTCGGCGGCAACGCGCCGATCTCCCGGTTGGCGAGTGCCAACGGCGACTTGTCGCCCTGGTGGGCGGTGCGGACGGTCTTGAGTTCGTCAAGGTTCGACGCAGCGGTGATCGCGGCGAGCGCGCTCTGAACGGCTTGCTCGATGGCAGCGGGGTCGAGTGCGGCGACCTCCACCGGGTCGTACTGGGTGTTGGGGCCTGACATCGCTCTCGTCTCTACGTTTTCGTCGGATCCGGGCGTGGATGCGTCCGGTTCACCGCGCCGAGTCTATCGACGCAGTGTCGAGCGGTTCATCCGGATTTCGGGTGGGCTGCGGCTGCGCTGGCGTACATGCAGACAGTGGCGGCCATCGCGAGATTCAGCGACTCTGCATGGCCGTAGATCGGTACCCGGACGACCTCGTCGCACGCGTCGCGGACCTCCGGTTCGAGGCCCCACGCCTCGTTCCCCATGACCCAGGCGTGCGGGGTGGCCAGGTCAGTGTCAGGCAAGAGCTGCGTGCCGATGCCATCGGTGGCGAGCAGCCGCAGGCCGGCGGACCGACACGCGGCGAAGATCTCCTCGACCGAGCCACCGAGGCTGACCGGCAGGTGCCACAGGGACCCGACGGTCGAGCGGACGACCTTCGGGTTGTAGATGTCAACACTGGCGTCGCTGACCAGGACACATCGCGCACCGGCGGCGTCCGCGCCACGGATCACCGTGCCGGCGTTGCCGGGATCGCGGACGTTGGTGAGCACCACGACGTAGCCGTCGCCGGCCAGTGCATCCTGCAGCGGGACGTCGACCGGTCGTGCGACGGCGGCGATGCCCTGCGGGTGCTGGGCCTCGCACATCGCCGTCATCACAGCGTCCGTCACCTCACGCACCGGCACGCCCCGGCCGGCGGCCAGTTCGACCAGCTCTGCGTCGGCGTCCGCCACGGCATAGACCGTCTGTGCGGTCTCCGGGCGGAAGCGCAACAGTTCTCGGACGGCTTGCGGCCCTTCGGCCAGGAAAAGCCCCGCCCGCTGACGCGACGAACGCCGGTGCAGCGCACGGACCTTCTTGACCCGATCTGACTGCGGGTTCGAAAGGACGGGCTCCACCGGCGTTCGTCGGTTGCTGTGCTGCGTCAGGCGACGTCTGCCTTCGAGTCGGTGTTCGACTCGGTGCTGACGTTGGCCTTGGCGATCTCGACCAGCGCGGCGAAGGCGGCGGCGTCGTTGACGGCCAACTCGGCCAGCATGCGACGGTCGACCTCGATCTCGGCGTTCTTCAGACCCTGGATGAACCGGTTGTAGGTCATGCCGTTGGCGCGCGCGCCAGCATTGATGCGCTGGATCCAGAGGCGACGGAAGTCGCCCTTCCTGGCGCGACGGTCCCGGTAGCTGTAACCCATGCTGTGGGTGACCTGCTCCTTCGCCTTGCGGTAAAGGCGCGAGCGCTGGCCGCGGTAACCGCTGGCCTGCTCGAGGACGGTACGGCGCTTCTTCTGGGCGTTGACTGCCCGCTTCACGCGTGCCACGTGAATCTCCTTCGTTCTGGGGCGGTCCCGAGATGTTGGTCGATCTCAGAACCAGTGCTGCAAAGTGGGCTGATTACTTACCGAGAAGCTTCTTGATCTTCTTCTCGTCGGACTTGGCGACGACGACGTCCGGAACGAGGCGACGGGTGGCCGTCTTGCTGCGCTCCTGGAACTTGTGCACGTGGCGGGCGCGCTGGCGCATCACCTTGCCGGAGCCCGTCACGCGGAAGCGCTTCTTGGCACCACTGTGGGTCTTCATCTTCGGCATGAGCCGATCTCCTTCATATCGCTGTCCCGGCGCGTGGGCACCGGTCGTCTGGCATCGAGGCCCGCAGGACTCGAAGTTTTCGGTCGTGTTACTGAGCAGCCGTTTCGGTCTCAGGCGTGGCCTCGGCGGCGGCAGCACCCGAGTCGGACGACGGCGCACCGGCGGCTTTCTCCTCGGCAGCCTGCTCGCGACGGCGACGACCCTCGGCGCGGGCCTCGGCCTTCTTGCGGGTCGGGCCGAGCACCATGATCATGTTGCGGCCGTCCTGCTTGGGCGAGCTCTCGACGAAGCCGAGTTCACCGATGTCCTCTGCGACGCGTTGCAGCAGGCGGAAGCCCAGCTCGGGACGCGACTGCTCACGCCCGCGCAACCAGATCGTCACCTTCACCTTGTCGCCGGCCTTGAGGAAGCGCTCGATGTGACCGAGCTTGGTGGAGTAGTCGTGCGGGTCGATCTTCGGACGGAGCTTGATCTCCTTGATGACCGTGTTGACCTGGTTCTTGCGGGCCTCACGCGCCTTCAGGGCAGCTTCGTACTTGAACTTGCCGTAATCCATGAGCTTGGCCACGGGAGGCTTCGCTTCCGCGGCCACCTCGACGAGATCGAGGTCTGCTTCGGCAGCCAGTCGCAATGCGTCCTCGACTCGGACGATTCCGACCTGCTCACCGTTGGGGCCGACCAGCCGCACTTCCGGAACCCGGATGCGGTCATTGATTCGTGGCTCGACGCTGATGTCTACTCCTTGTGTCTACGTTCAATGCTCCGTGCGGAGACAAAGAAAGGCTCCTCGTCACCGAAGTGCACGAGGAGCCAACGCCAGACAACGAAGCGATCCTCACGGCGAAATGCCGCGGGTGGGACGATCGAAACCGTCCACTCCGGTACCGGGACCCGGCGACATGCCTGTCGACTCGGGTGGAAGCGTTGCTCCTCTTGCACACTCATACGGCAAGCGCATGAGTCGGTGCTACAAGATTACCAGTGAAGCCCGCGGCGACGAAATCGTCGCTCGTTCGATCGGGCGGTCAGGCGGCCAAAGCCACTTGGCTGCGACGACGGCGGACCACGAGCACGGACGCCGCGCCCACGCAGGCGATGAGCAGACCGGCCAGGCACACCAGCACGATCGCGCTCTGGTGCCCCCGGGAGTCGATGACCAGACCGGCGAGCGGTGCCGCCATCGCCGATCCGGCGGTCATGCATGATCCGTGCCAACCCATCGCCTCGCCGCGGGCCACGGCGGGCACGACCCGGCTGACTGCTTCGACGGACGCGGTGATCGTCGGCGCGCACAGTAGCCCGGCCAGCAACGCGAGAGCAGCGACGGTCACCGCGGAGTCTGCGAGCGCCATGGGCAGGGTGACCAGCGCCAGACCGCTGAGCAGCAGGTACGGCGAGAGGCCGCGGGACAGTGCGCCGTAGACGAGACCGCCGACGATCGAACCGATCCCCCAGCCGGCGAACACGAGTCCGAGCGATCCGGACTGTCCCCACTCGCGCAGGCCGGCGACGACGGAGACCTCACTGCCGACCAGGACGAGCGTCGAGGCGGCGGCGGCCAGGCACAGGCCGATGAATGCCGGCCGGAACCATGCCGATCGCGGGACGTCGATGACCTCGCCGGCCCCGGCGGTCTCCTCGCGCAGGCGCGGGTCGAGGATCCACAACACGATTCCGCCGAGGACGCCGAGCATCTGCAGGACGAAGAGGGTCGGTGCGGTGCCCCACTGGCTCCCCGCCCACACGGCGACGGCCGGCCCGGACATGTAGGCAAGTTCGACGCCCACGCCGTCCACCGACAACGCGGTGCGCCGTTCGTGCATCGGCACGGCAGCGATGACGCTCTGGCGCGCGATGGAGAAGATCGGGACGACGAAGAGACCGGCGACACCGGCGAGGATCAGCAGCGGCCAGTAGCCGACGAAAGGGGCTACGGCCCAACAGGATCCGTTGATCAGAATCGACGGGAGGACGACCTTGCGCAGACCGTGACGGTCGAGCAGGCGTCCACGCCAGGGGCCGCTGACGGCGATGGCCAAGGTGGCCACGGCCGACACCAGACCGGCTTCCCCCCAGGAACGACCCAGCTGCTCGACGACGTGCAGCATGAGCAACACCCCGGTGCCGAAGATCGGGATCCGCAGCAGGATTCCGAGCAGCAGCACACGACGTGCCGCCTGGTTGCCGAGCACGCTGCGGTGAGGGGTGATGGACATCCGTCCATTCTTCCAATTCGAAGTGTTCGAACACAAACAGTTTTCCGGTGAGTTCGATCACCGCCTCAAAGGATGCGGATCTCATGCACCTGCGAGTTGTCGCCGTCCAGCAGCCAGAGGGAGCCGGAGAAGACCAGGAAGTCCACCAGCCGTGGCGGCACTCCGGCGATGGACGCGCCCAGCGGCGCCTTCAGGTCGAAGTCGTACTTGGTGATCGTGCCCCCAGAGCCGTCGTGAATCCACACGCCGTCGTTGCCCAGGGCAGCGCTACCGCGCACGTTGTTCTCCAGGTCGGCGGCGGTCACCTTCGAGCCGCGCACCTGGGCCAGGCCGTTGCCGCCGACGAACACTCGCCCGAAAGCAGCCACCACCCCGACGATGCCGGCGGGCAGGTCCACCCGTTCCCCGGCAGGCTGCCCGGTGGCCTCGTCGAGCGTTACCAGCGCCCGATCGCCGACACAGACGACGTAGACCTTGCCACCGGAGGCCGCGATTCCATCAGGACGGCTACCCACCTTGATCAGACCAGGGATGTTCTCACCGCTACGCATGTCGATCCTGCCTATGGCGTGCTGGCTCGGCACGACATACCAGAGGAAGTCGGTTCCGGCGGCCGACCTGGAGATCGCGTGGTCGAGGCGGATGAGCTCACCGACCTCCCCGGTCGCGGCATCGACCGGCGTGAACGAACTGGAGTAGTTCCACACCCACGTCTTGCCCTGGCCGAAGTGCAGGCTGCCCGGGCCACCGTTGACCTTGATCGAGCGCACCGTCCGGTTCGCGAGGTCGATCCGACTCACCGTGCCGTCGTCGTAGTTCGCGGTCCACAACGCGCCGTCACCGCCGGCGAGCCCTCTTGGGTTCGGGCCCACCGAAATCGCACCGGACTTCAACTCACCTACCACTCCGGGCGAGGGGCCAGGGCCAGCGGGCTCGTCGTCCCGCGGGATCAGATGCCAGCCGATGGCTCCGGCCGCCAGTGCCGCGGCGCCCGCCCCGGCTCCGAGCAGTACACGTCTCGACGGCCCACCGGCACGCGGCGCGGACATCGTGGAAGAACCGCCGGGTCCATGGGTGACATCTGCGCCGACGAACGGCACCGTCGAGTGGACTGATCCCCCGTCAACGAGAGCTGTACGAGCAGCTTCGGCCAACGCGGTACACGAGGCGAAGCGTCGATCCGGCTGTTTGGCGAGGCCCTTGGCGACGACGTGAGCCAGTTCGCCCGGCAGCTGCGGTCTGATCGTTCGAAGGTCGGGCGGCGGAGAGTACAAGTGACCCGAGATCCGGGCGACCTGTCGATCCGCTGCGAACGGCACCCGACCGGTGAGCAGTTGGAACAGCACACACGCCAAGGCGTACTGGTCGCTGCGTCCGTCGACCGGATCCCCGTTGATCTGCTCGGGCGACATGTAGTCGACGGTGCCGATGGTCATCCCGGCAGCGGTCAGCCCGTTGTCACTGACCTCCTTGGTGATGCCGAAGTCGGTCAGGTAACTGTGCGGTCTTCCTCTACTTCCGCTCACCAGGATGTTGGCCGGCTTCACGTCCCGGTGAACGAGCCCGCGGGCGTGCGCGGCGTCCAGCGCTCCCGCGACCTGGTGGACGATCTCCACCGCCTCCGCAGGCTCGACGCTTCCCTCCCGGATGACCTTCGACAGATCCGTGCCGTCGACGAACTTCATCGTGAGGTAGACGCGACCGCCTTCTTCCCCGGCATGCATGATCGGGACGACGTGCGGGTGATCCAACGCGGCGGCCAGCCGCGCTTCGCGGCGAAACCTGGCGAGGAACTCGGGGTCGTCGGCGACGTCGGCGTTCATCACCTTGATCGCGACGGTCCGATCGAGCGCGAGGTGCTGCGCCCGGTACACCGAGCCCATGCCGCCGCGCCCGGCCAGGCCGATGATGGACACTCCCCCGATCACGGTGCCAGGTGCCAAATCTCTCCCCACGGGGATATCCTGCCCTGCAGTGTGCGGCCAGACCAGCAACTCTCGGCCCGGTGAGTCCTTCGCGCTCCCACTGCTTCAATCTCGACCATGAAATCCGAGCCGACCACCGAACTGTTCCACCTCGCCCTTCCTGCGGACTGGATCCTGGCGCAGGAACAGGGTGAGTACCGCGTCTCGACCCGTGGTGTCACCCTCGAAGAGCAGGGCTTCATCCACCTTTCGTTCCAGCATCAGTGGCCGGCCACTAGGCAACGGTTCTACGCCGACGTGAGGGATCTGCTGCTGCTCCACGTCGACGCCGCGGACCTCGAGATCGTCGTGGAGGTCGGCAATCCGGAGACCGGCGAGCAGTTCCCCCACCTGTACGGCCCCCTGCCGATCGAGTGCGTGACCGCCGTAGAACTGCTCCCGTACTTGCAGGTATGACTCGGCGCCCACGCAGACGAACGGGCGGCGTACGCTCGTCCTCGTGGCAGAACACTTTGACGTCGTTGTCCTTGGCGCCGGCCCCGGTGGGTACGTCGCCGCCATCCGCGCCAGCCAGCTCGGTCTGAAGACCGCCGTGGTCGAGAAGAAGTACTGGGGAGGTGTCTGCCTCAATGTCGGCTGCATCCCCAGCAAAGCACTGCTCAAGAACGCGGAGCTGTCGCACACGCTGAACCACGAGAAGGAGAAGTTCGGCATCGTCGGCGACGCCTCCATGGAGTACGGCCCGACACACAAGCGCAGCCGAGCGGTCTCCGAGGGCATCGTCAAGGGTGTCCACTTCCTGATGAAGAAGAACAAGATCACCGAGATCGACGGCTGGGGCACCCTCACCGGCCCGAAGACGATCTCGGTCGAGGGCAACGACGGTGAGACCCGTGAGGTCACCTGCGACAACCTGATCCTCGCCACCGGCGCGACCACCCGCATGCTGCCCGGAGTGAAGGTGAGCGACAACGTCGTTACCTACGAAGAGCAGATCCTCGACCCGAACCTGCCGAAGTCGATCATCATCGCCGGCTCGGGCGCCATCGGCGTCGAATTCGCTTACGTCATGGCCAACTTCGGTGTCGATGTCACGATCGTGGAGTTCCTCGACCGCATGGTGCCGACCGAGGACGAAGAGATCTCCAAGGAACTCGCCAAGCACTACAAGAAGCTGGGCGTCAAGGTGCTGACCGGTACCAAGGTCGAGTCGGTCGAGGACACCGGCTCCGGCGTCAAGGTGACAGTCTCCCCCGCCAAGGGGGGAGACGAGAAGGTGCTGGAGGCAGACCGCCTGCTGTCCGCCATCGGGTTCGCACCGCGCCTGGAGGGCTACGGCCTGGACGCCATCGGTGTCGAGACCACCGACCGCGGCGCCATCAAGGTGGACGACTACGGCCGCACCAACGTCGACGGCGTCTACGCCATCGGTGACGTCACCGGCAAGCTGATGCTCGCCCACGTCGCCGAGGCCATGGGCATCGTCGCGGCGGAAACCATCGCGGGCGCCGACACCCAGACGATCGACTTCCAGAACATCCCTCGCGCGACCTACTGCATGCCGCAGATCGGTTCCATGGGTCTGTCCGAGGCACAGGCCAAGGACGCCGGCCACGAGGTCAAGACCGCGAAGTTCCCGTTCACCGCAAACGGCAAGGCCATGGGCCTCGGCGAACCGGTCGGCTTCGTCAAGGTCGTCGCCGACGCCGAGCACAACGAGATCCTCGGCGTCCACATGATCGGCCCGGACGTCACCGAGTTGCTCCCGGCCGCCGTCACCGCCACCACTTGGGACCTCACCGCCGCCGAGATGTCGCGCGTCGTGTTCGCCCACCCGACCCTGGGTGAGGCGCTCAAGGAGGCCTTCCACGGCATCGAAGGCCACATGATCAATTTTTGATTCTTGCTCCTTCGCGGTTCATGCCCCCAGCGCTTCGCAAGCTCGCGCTGGGGGCATGACGCGTCCCGCAAGGTGGGCCTTGCGCTGTGGTCACCCAGGTGCCACCACTGCGGCACACCGAGCCAGCCCTTCGACGAGGCATCGTTTCTGCCAGGGGGTCGATGCGTCCCGCCGCGTGAGCCTTGCGCCGTGGTCACCCAGGTGCCACCACCGGCACACCGAGCCAGTCCTTCGACGAAGTCGTTCCCGCCAGAGGGCTCAGCCGTCCCCAGGGTGAGTCTCAATCCTGCGCTGGGTGAGCCGCGGACCCGACGAAGGAGGGCCCGCGCGCCGAAACCACGGTGAAGTGCTGGGACTCAGCTGCATTCGTCACAGTCTCGCGCGATCTCACCGGGTTTGTTCCGTGAGGTAGTCACATGGTGAGGACGAGCTTGCCGAACAGGTCGCCGTCGATCATCCGCTCGAACGCTCCGCGGGCCTCGGACAGCGGGCGGACGGAGTCGATCACCGGCTCGATGCGACGGGAAGCCATGAAGCTCAGCAGGGCCTCGAGTTCCGAGCGAGTGCCCATCGTCGAACCCTGAATCCGCATCTGCTGGAAGAAGATCCGGGTGAGCTCCGCCTTGTCCGGTGCATCTCCCGACGTCGCCCCGGCGATCACGATCGTGCCGCCCGGGCGCAGCGACTTCACCGAGTGCGACCAGGTCGCGGCACCAACGGTCTCGAGCACGGCGTCGACCCGGCGCGGCAACCGCTCCGCCGACCCGAACGCGTCCTCGGCGCCGAGTTCGACGGCGCGCCGGCCGCGCTCCTCGTCGCGAGAGGTCACGAACATCCGCAGTCCTGCGGCGCTGCCCAATTGCACTGCGGCAGTGGCCACTCCACCACCCGCACCCTGAACGAGCACCGAGTCGCCGGGCTTCACACCGGCCTGGACGAACAACATCCGGTACGCGGTCAGCCAACCGGTCGACACGCAGGCGGCGTGCTCCACCGCCAGCCCTTCGGGCAGAGGCACGAGATTCGCCGCGGGGATCCGCACGTACTCGGCGAGAGTCCCGGGGTACACCTCGGACAGCAACGATCGCTTCGGATCAAGCGTCTCGTCACCTGTCCACCCCGGGCTCGCGATCACGGTGTGCAACACCACCATCCGTCCGTCGTCCGTTTCACCGACACCATCACAACCGAGCACCATCGGCAGCCGTTCGGGCGATAGACCGACGCCACGCAACGACCAGACATCGTGATGGTTGAGACTGGCCGCCTTCATCCGCACCGACACCCACTCCGCAGGCGTGCTGGCTGGGACGATGTCACTGATCTCGAGAGCGGACAGTGGGTCGGCAGAGTCGGTGCGGGCGGCGTGAGCGGCGAACATGGTGCCAGCCTAGACACACTGACCTCGACAATCCGTTGCCTCGTCCGCCCGGCTCGGCGTAGCGTGAGAGCGAATCCGGCCAGGCTGCAACGGAGCGTCCGTCGCACGTACGAATCCTGTTGCCGGACGGGAGGATTCGAATGGTCAACATCGCCGGTGAAATCTGGGAGACCGCTGATCGCCAGCCGGAGCATCTCGCGGTTCGTACGCTGGATTCGCAACTCACCTTCGCCGAGTTGAAGGCTGCCAGTGCGGCAGCCGGCGGCTACTTCCGTCAGGCCGGAGTGCAGCCGTACGACCGCGTCCTGTTCATCGCGCCGACAGTGATGGAGTTCCCGATCACCTACCTGGGTCTGCACGCTCTGGGCGCAACGGTGATCACTGCCAACACGATGTCGACCGCTGCGGAGCTGGACTACCTCTGTGAGGACGCGGGTGTCAGCCGTATCGTCGCGTACAGCCAGTGCGCGGATGCGTCCGGCGTGGTGGCCGAGCGCCGCGACCTACCGCTGGACATCATCGAGCCCGGCCATCGCTACGACACCGAGCCGCTGACCGCAGCGCACGATCACGACGCGAATGCCACTGCGCTCATCCTCTACACCTCCGGCACGACGGGCCGCCCGAAGGGTGCCGAGCTGACGGCGGACAACCTGGTGCAAACGCCCAAGATGTTCGAGCCGGTGCTGCAGGTCGAACCCGGCGACAGGTTCGGCACGGGTCTGCCGCTGTTCCACGTCTTCGGTCAGTGCGTGGTGATGAACGCCGTGCTCGTCCAGGGGGTCACCCTCTCGATCCTGCACCCGTTCACCCCGCAGACGATGCTGCGGATGATCACCGAGCACGAGCTGACCGTCGTGTCAGGCGTCCCGACCATGTGGAACGCCATCCTGCACGCCGCCGGCGACTACTGCGCCGACGACTTCGAGCACCTGCGTGTGGCCAGCTCGGGCGGCGCGTCGCTGCCGGTCGAGGTGATCAACGCCTTCAAGAAGAAGTTCGGCTGCGCGATCCTGGAGGGATACGGGCTCACGGAGTCCAACGGCACGGCGACCTTCAACGACATTCGGCGGGAACAGAAGGTCGGCACCGTCGGCCCGCCTCTCCCGGGTGCCGCCGTCGAGATCCGCGACCCGTCCGGGCAGCCGGTCGAGCCGGGCACCGTCGGCGAGGTCTTCATCACCGGACCGATGATCTTCAAGGGTTACTGGAATCGTCCGGACGCGACCGCGTCCGACCTGCAGGACGGATGGTTGCGCACCGGCGATCTCGGCTCCGTGGATGCCGACGGGTATCTGAGCATCGTCGACCGGGTGAAGGATCTCATCATCCGTGGTGGCTACAACGTCTACCCCCGGGAGGTCGAGGAGGTGCTCTACGCGCACCCCGAGATCGTCGAGGCCGCCGTCGTCGGTATCCCGCACGAGCACTACGGCGAGGAAGTAGCCGCTGTGGTCGTGCGCACCCCCGGCTCCACCCTCGACGCCGAAGGGTTGCGCGCCTACGCGAAGGAACAACTCTCGGCGTACAAGGTCCCGCACGTCATCACGTTCACCGACGCCCTGCCCAAGGGTGCGACCGGCAAAATCCTCAAACGCGCGATCGATCGCGCGTCCCTCGAAGCGCAGGAGCGGGCATGACCAGCGTCCCCACCGTCACCGGCACCGTCGAGTCCGCAGAGCTCGGACGGGTGCTCGTGCACGAACACGTCTTCGTGGTGAACGAGGAGTACCGGCAGAACTTCCAGGGCGACTGGGACGAGGAGGGAAAGATCGCCGATGCGGTCCGCGACCTCAACGAACTGAAGGGACTCGGGATCGACACGATTCTCGATCCGACCGTGCTCGGCCTGGGACGCTACATCCCGCGGATCCAGAAGATCGCCGCACAGACCGACCTGAACATCGTCGTCGCGACCGGCGTCTACACATACAACGAGATCCCGTTCCAATTCCATTACAGCGGACCGGGATTGCTGTTCGACGTCCCCGAGCCGATGACCGAACTCTTCGTCAAGGACCTCACCGAGGGAATCGCCGACACCGGCGTCCGAGCGGGATTCCTCAAGTGCGCGATCGAGGAGCAAGGGATGACTCCGGGCGTCGAGCGCGTGATGCGAGCGGTCGCGCAGGCGCACGTCCGCACCGGTGCACCCATCACCGTTCACACCAACCCGCATACCCGCTCGGGGCTGGAGGCGCAGCGCGTCCTGCGCGAAGAGGGCGTCGACCTGACCAAGGTCGTCATCGGGCACTCCGGCGACACGACCGACTTGGATTACCTCGCCGAACTCGCGGACGCCGGATCGCTTCTCGGCATGGACCGGTTCGGTCTCGACGTGCTGCTGCCGTTCGAGGACCGAGTCCGCACGGTCGTCGATCTCGTCGAGCGCGGCTACGCCGAGAAGATCGTCGTCGCGCACGACGCGTCGTGCTTCATCGACTGGTTCGACCCTGAGGCGAAGCGGCAGGTGGTGCCCAAGTGGAACTTCCGCCACATCAGCGAGGATGTCCTTCCCGCCCTGCGCGACGGCGGCGTCAGTGACGACGACATCGAGACCATGTTGGTCGCGAATCCTCGCCGTTACTTCGAGCGCTGATCGGTCAGCTCTCGCTCGGATCCTTCAGGCAGAGCGTCACCGCCGAACGCGTCGAGCTCGAAGTGCTACGGGTCGATGGCGCAGCGGCCGGATCCGGCTCCGAGTCGCCACCCAGCTCGGATCGATTGCGTCGAGACGATACTGACCGAACTGCCGAGGACACTGCTGTTCGGGCATCCGTCACTTCCCTTGTCCATCGAGGTCTCGACGGGACCTCACCCCGGTCCCGCCGAGGCCTCACCGAGGCCTCACCGAATCGTGCGCCATTGTGCTCGGTCGACAGGGCGATCGCTCGGATATCGTCGCGACGTGTCCCCCGCCGTTCATGACGATCCTCGCGCCGCCCCCGTCAGCACATCGCGCACCGCCTTCGTCCTCGGTGGCGGCGGTGTGTTGGGTGCCACCCAGATCGGCGCCCTACGAGCCCTGGTCGACCACGGCATCACCCCGGACGTCGTCCTCGGCACCAGCATCGGGGCGATCAACGGGGCGGCGTTCGCCGGCAGACCGGACGCGTCAGGTCTCGCCGATTTGGAGGACCTGTGGACACACCTGACCACGGTGCGCGGACTGCGCGACCGATCGGACTATCTGCGCCGTCCTCGCGGACGAGACCTACGCACTCACCTCTACCCCTCCGGCGGGCTGCTCAAACTGCTGCGTGACGAACTGCCGGCCCGCTCGATCGAAGACCTCCCGGTGCGCTTCCAGTGTGTGGCAGCGAGCGTCGAGCAGGCGAAGGCGCGCTGGTTCACCAAAGGACCGCTCGCCGAAGCAGTCGTCGCATCCTGTTCGGTACCAGGGATGTTCCCGCCGTTCCGGATCGGCGACGAGCACTTCTTCGACGGCGGTCTGGTGCACTCGATCCCCGTCGGCCGCGCGATGCTGCTGGACTGCGATCGAATCTTCGTGATGCACGTCGGTCGGGTCGACCGCGCGCTGCGCGCCCCCAGATGGCCCTGGCAGGTGGGTCAGGTCGCGTTCGAGATCGCCCGGCGCCACCGGTATCTGGAGGAGATCGAGTCGGTACCGGACGAGATCGAACTGATCGTGCTGCCGACCGGCACCGAAGCGGCACCGTCCGTGTCCTTCGGCCAGATGTCGAACACCGCCGTCCGCCGCCGGATCGACGACGCCTACGACGCGGCGTCCGCACACCTGACCGGCCTGCGCCGGTGAATCCGCCGGTCCCTGCGCTGATCGTCCGTCGGATCCTTCGCGATCCGATCTACGCCGTTGTCGCGCCGGTCATGATGTTGCTGCTCGTCGTCCTCGGCTGTCTGTTGTGGGTGCTGGAGTTGCCCAGCCGCCGCAAGCGCGGATGGCGCCTGACGTGGACCTGTGCGGCCGCCGTCCTGCTCGACTGGTCGGTGTTCGTGCGCTGTACCTGGTTGTGGTGTGTGATGCCGCCTTGGCGACGCAATCAGCAGGAGTGGCAGGCACGACATGTGGTCGTGCTCGGCCAGGAACTGCACCGGTTCGTGCAGGCAGCCGATCGCCTGGTGGGGCTCGACCTACGGGTGAGGGTGCCGGCCGTGGATCCGGACCGGCCCGTGCTCCTGCTCGCCCGCCACGCCGGCACCGGAGACTCGTTGCTGATGGTGTACGTCATCACCCACACCCTGGTGCGTATCCCCCGCGTCGTGTTGAAACGGGCGCTGCTGTGGGACCCGGCCATGGACCTGTGCCTGCGTCGACTGCACGCCTACTTCCTCGGTGAGGGCATGACTGCACAGGTGCGTGACGAACGGTTGCGCGCTTTCGCCGAACACGTCGAGGTGAACGACGCGACCCTCCTGTTCCCCGAAGGCCGCAACTGGTCACCCGGCCGGCACGCGTCCGATCTCGCCGAAGCGATCGAGAAGGGTGAGACCGAGCGAGCGGCCTGGCTGGAACGCAACCCGCGGGTGCTGTCACCACGATCCACCGGTGTGCGCCGCATCCTGCAGGCCAGGCCCGATTCCCAGGTGCTCGTCGCGGGCCATCAGGGAGTGGAGGACCTTCGCTCGGTGCCCGACATCTGGCGGGCCCTGCCACTGCGTCGGCAGATCCATATCGATGTGCGACAGGCAGATTCGCTACCGGACGAGCACATCGATGCCTGGCTGCAGGACGAGTGGGAACGGTTGGACGACTGGACCGACGCACTCGACGGCGACTGAGCGCCCCGCCGAGCCCTACTCGGCAGGGCGGACGGCGAACGAGACCGCGTCGATGCGGGCCCGCACCTCACCGTCGGTCGCCAGTCTCTCCCCCATGCGCTGCGCGAGGGCTGAAACCTCGGACGCGTCCAGCCCGGGCCGCAGGTGCAGCACGATGCGTAGTGCGCCGCTCTCTCCTGCCTCACAGGACGCTCCGGCCGCAGCCTGTTCGAGCGCCGCCGCCGAGTCGACCGCTGCGATGACGTGCTCGTCCTCGTGTGCCGGACGCCACGGACGTCCCATCGCCAGCGCCCACACCATGCTGGGTCGCAGGACGGCCTGGTGCGGACCGGCCAGGTCGACCACCATCACGTCGGCGCGCTCGCTCACCGCAGCCTGCGCGGCCTTGTCCGCTGCCACCGGAGAAGGCCGTGCCGCCGGATCCCACGCGTGCAGCGAATCGAGTGAGGTGAAGACCGGCAGTGCACGCGTGCCGTCCTGTCCGACGAGCACCGCCACCGCCATGTCGGCGGCCTTGTCCGCGTGCAGGCCGCCGCCCTGGACGACCTCGGTGGCGTCGGCGACGATCGGAACCAGGAAGCGGGCGTCGGCGAGGGTCGCCATCAGCGAGACTTCGTCACCGGGAGCCGAAAGGGCCTGCAGTACAGCCGGACTCGCCGAACCGTCATCGTGTCCGAAACCGGTGTCGGTGACCTGCCTACCCCGCCAGGTCTGCCCTGCGGAGTCGAACTGTTCGTTGTCGTCGGTCGAGTCAGGCACCTGGGAGCTCACAGCGTTCTCACGCACGCCCGGCGACGTCGAGCGCCTCGGGCAGCGTGAACGCCCGCTTGTACAGGGCCGAACCGACGATCGCCCCTTCGACACCGTTCGGCACCAGTTCACGGATCGCACGTAGGTCGTCCAACGTCGAGACACCACCCGATGCGACGACCGGACGGTCGGTGCGTGAGCAGACGTCCTTCAGCAGGTCGACGTTCGCGCCCTGCATCATCCCGTCCTTGGCGACATCGGTCACCACGTAACGAGCGCAACCCTCACCGTCGAGGCGGGCGAGCGTCTCGTAGAGGTCACCGCCTTCCTTGGTCCAGCCACGCGCGGCGAGCGTGGTGCCCTTGACGTCGAGCCCGACGGCGATCCGGTCGCCGTGCTCGGCGATCGCGCGGGCGGTCCATTCCGGGTGCTCCAGCGCAGCGGTGCCGAGGTTGACCCGGCGGCAGCCGGTGGCCAGCGCCCGTTCGAGGGTCTCGGCGTCGCGGATGCCGCCGGACAGTTCCACCTTGATGTCGAGACGCTGCACGATGGAGGCGAGCAGTTCGTGGTTCGACCCGCGACCGAAGGCGGCGTCGAGATCGACGAGGTGCAGCCACTCGGCGCCTTGGTCCTGCCAACCCTTCGCGGCCAGCCAAGGGTCACCGAACTCACCACCGGTGCCGGCGATGCCCTGCACCAGTTGGACGGCCTGGCCGTCGACGACGTCGACGGCCGGAAGAAGCTCGAGGCGTGGCTGTTCGGTCATGTCACTTCCCTTGTCTCACAACGAATCACACCAGTTGCGCAACAACTGCGCACCGGCGTCCCCGGACTTCTCCGGGTGGAATTGTGTGCCTGCCAGCAGGCCGTCCTCGATCGCGGCGACGAAGGAGCCACCGTGTGTGGCCGTGCTGACGACGGCGGTGTCGGCACCTCCCCAGCGCGACGGGGCGAAGGAGTGGACGAAGTAGAACCGTTCGCCGTCCAGACCGTCCAACAACACGCTCCCCGCCCCGGCGGCGACCTGACTCCACCCCATGTGCGGGACGACGTCGGCTTCGAGACGGCCGACCTCGCCGGCCCAGCGCCGAAGGCCCGGCAACGGGGCCGGGCTGGGTTCGGCGCTGCCGTCGAACATCACCTGGTAGCCGACGCAGACGCCGAGAACCGGACGCCCGTTCGTGAGCCGCTGCTCGATCAATCCGGCAGCACCGACCGCGTCGAGGCCGGCCATGCACGCGTGGAAGTTGCCGACACCGGGCACGTACAGTCCGTCGGCCGACAGTGCGGCCTCACGATCGGCCGTCAACTCGACATCGGCGCCGACCCGCTCGAGCATGCGGACGACGGAGCGCACGTTGCCGCTGCCGTAGTCGAGGACGACGACCCGCTTCACAGGTTCTCCCGCAGTTCGGCGCGCATCTCGGCCTCGTCGCCGGCAACCTTCTCGAAGTGACCGACGGCGCTCCGGTCGGGCTCCACCAGAACTGCTTCGAGGTCGGACTTCACGCCCTCGCCGGACAGCATCCCGGCACCCGGCAATGCGAGAGCGTGCATCAACTGCTGCAACTGCGCGGTCGGGTCACCGGCGCGAGCCGCGAGCACCCGACGGACCCCGGCGACATCGTTCTCGTCGAGACCCGCCGACTCGGCGAGCTGACCGAGCTTCAGCGGTGGGAAACCAGGCACCTCATCCGCGCCGTGACCGGGCGTCCAACTGACCATCCGCGGTGCGGAGCGCCAGCCACGGGTCTGCGCGGACACGATCGCAATACCGTCGATCACGAAGAACCCCAAGGCTGTTCGCAGCCGGGTCGGTACCGGACGGTTCGCTGTCACGGTCAACGCGTCGTCGTATGGGGCCGACAGCTGAGTCGGTCCGGCGGGGACGACCGCGGTCCAGCCGGGCAGCGGGACGACGTAGCTGGGCACCACACCGCGCCGCACCCACGCGTCGGTCAGCTTGGCGTCGGCGTGCAGCAGCAGAACGCCGGGCAGCGTTCGACTCATGATCGGTTCATCGGCTCAAAGCACGCCCTTGGCGCTGGGCACGCCCTCGACGCGCGGGTCGCGCGCGATCGCGGCGCGCAGCGCTCGGGCGACCGCCTTGAACTGAGTCTCCACGATGTGGTGCGGGTCGCGACCGGACAGCACGCGAACGTGCAGCGCGATCCCTGCGTGGTGCGCGAAGCTCTCCAGCACGTGTCGGGTCAGCGAGCCGGTGTAGTCGCCGCCGATGATCGCGTAGATCTGCCCGTCGGGTTCACCGACGTGCACGAAGTAGGGGCGACCGGCCACGTCCACGACGGCTTGCACGAGTGCCTCGTCCAGCGGCACCGTCGCATCGCCGAACCGGCTGATCCCGCACTTGTCACCGAGCGCCTCACGGACGGCCTGCCCGAGCAGGATCGCGGTGTCCTCGACCGAGTGGTGAGCGTCCACGTCGACATCGCCGACGGTCTTGACCCGCAGATCGATGAGCGAGTGCTTCGCCAAGCTCTCGAGCATGTGGTCGTAGAAGCGCACACCCGTCGAGATCTCGGCCTTCCCGGTTCCGTCGAGGTCGACCCGCACCTCGACTGAGCTCTCCGAGGTCTTGCGCGACAACTCAGCGACGCGGTGCGGCTGGTTCTGCGGCGAGTAGGGCTCTGCGTGAACGGAATTCATGCTGTCTCCTGACGTTCGTCCGCGCCTCGCGCGGTGGCGAGGACAGTGCTGAAGGCGGCGAGGACGGCGTCCGTCTCGTCCGGTGTGCCTGCGGTGATCCGCAGGTGGTTGGCGATGCCGACGTCACGCACCAGGACCCCCTGGTCGAGCAGAGCCTGCCAGGTCGTGGCGGCGTCGTCGAACCCGCCGACGAGGACGAAGTTCGCATCACTCGGCACCGGTCGCAACCCGAGATCGGTGCACCCCGCGACCAATCGGTCACGCTCGGCCTTGATGGCCTCGACCATCGACAACATCGTGGTGCGGTGTTCGAGAGCAGCACACGCGACCGCCTGCGTGACGGACGAGAGGTGATAGGGCATCCGGACCAGACGGAGCAGGTCGATCAGGTGTGGGTCAGCGGCCAGGTAGCCCAGACGCACCCCCGCGAAGGCGAACGCCTTGGACATCGTGCGGGTCACCACCAGTCGCGGCCGTCCCTTGAGCAGCGTGATCGCACTGGGCGTGCCCGGTCGCGCGAACTCGGCGTACGCCTCGTCGACGACGACGATCGCGTTCGGTGCTGCGTCGTACACGGCCTGCACGACGTCGAGGTCGAGTGCGGTGCCGGTCGGGTTGTTCGGGGAGGTGAGGAACACCACCGACGGGTCATGTTCCGCTGCCTGTTCCACCGCGAGGTCGAGATCGATGTCGAAGCGGGACGGATCCTGGGTGCGCATTCCGTCGACCCAGCTCGTACCGCTCACGCCGCTGATGATCGGGTGCATCGAGTACGACGGGGTGAAGCCGAGGGCGGTACGTCCGGTGCCGCCGAAGGCCTGCACGATGTGCTGCAGCACCTCGTTGGAGCCGTTGCCCGCCCAGACCTCGTCCGGCTCCACGTGCACGTCGGTCGTCCGGGTGAGGTAGTCGGCCAGGTCGGTGCGCAGCCGGGTGAACTCACGGTCGGGGTACCGGTTGAGCGTGCTCGCGACGGCCTCCACCTCGGCGAGGATCGCGTCGACCACCTCGCGTGAGACGCCGTAGGAGGATTCGTTGGTGTTGAGCGCCACGGGCACGTCGAGCTGCGGAGCGCCGTAGGCGGTGCGGCCGCGCAGATCCGCGCGCAGCAGTCGGTCGAGTTCGTTCATGAGCGCGCCTCGAAGCGGGCGGTCACGGCCTCGCCGTGCGCCGGTAGATCTTCCGAATTTGCAAGCGTCACAACGGTTTCGGCGATCTCGTCGAGCGCGTCACGAGAGTAGTCGACGACGTGGACACCGCGCAGGAAGGACTGCACCGACAGACCGCTGCTGTGGCACGCGCATCCGCCCGTGGGCAGGACGTGGTTCGAACCGGCGGCGTAGTCGCCCAGGCTCACCGGCGAGTGGTCGCCGACGAAGATCGCGCCGGCATTGCGGACCTTGGCAGCCACCGAGGCTGCGTCCGCGGTCTGGATCTCCAGGTGCTCGGCCGCGTAGGAGTCGACGACCCGCAGTCCGGCCGACACGTCGTCGACGAGGACAGTGCCCGACTGGCGCCCGGTCAGCGCGATACGCACCCGCTCGGTGTGCTTGGTCGCGGGCACCCGGCGCTCCAGCGCGGCGTCGACCGCGTCGGCCAGCTCCACCGAGTCGGTGACCAGCACCGATGCAGCCAGTTCGTCGTGCTCTGCCTGGCTGATCAGGTCGGCCGCCACCAGGTCCGGCTGCGCGGTGGCATCGGCGAGGATCGCGATCTCGGTGGGGCCCGCTTCGGCGTCGATTCCGATGAGCCCCTTGAGCAACCGCTTGGCGGCGGCGACGTAGATGTTGCCCGGGCCGGTGACCAAGGTGGCCGGTTCACAGACCGTGACTCCGGACGCGTCCCGCGCACCGTGCGCGAACATCGCGACCGCCTGTGCCCCGCCGACCGCGTACACCTCGTCGACGTCGAGCAGCGCGCACGCGGCCAGGATCGTCGGGTGCGGGTAACCGCCATTGTCCTTCTGAGGGGGGCTGGCGACCGCGATCGAGCCGACCTCGGCCAGTTGCGCGGGCACCACGTTCATCACCACCGAGCTCGGGTACACCGCCTTGCCGCCGGGGACGTAGAGACCGACCCGATCGACCGGGATCCACTTCTCGGTGACCGTGCCACCGTCGCTGACCTTCGTGGTCACCTCGGTGCGGCGCTGGTCGGCGTGCACCAGGCGAGCGCGGCGGATCGACTCCTCGAGCGCGGCGCGGACGGCCGGGTCGAGCGTTTCGAGCGCGGCGGTGATGACCTCGGCGGGCACCCGAAGCTGCGGGGGTCGGACGCCGTCGAACTTCTCCCCCAGCTCCAGCAGCGCCTCGACGCCACCATGCTCGACCTGCTCGCAGATCGGACGGACCGTGTCCAGCGCGGCCTCGACGTCGAACTCGGCACGGGGCAGGGTGTTACGCAGGCCACGGGCGTCCAGGTCGGACAGGGCGGTGCCGCGCAGATCGATACGGGAAAGCACGTGCTTCAGTCTACGAAGCTCGCCGGTGTGATGTAGAACCGTCCACCGAACGGCCGCCCGACCAGCTGCTCACCGGGTCGGATTGGGGTCCCGGCCGAGGCGTTCCTTCTCGCCGTAGAACACTTCCTCGACCACACCACGCGCCTTACGCGCCGCTCGGCGATACCGCTCGGACAGCTGGTTGCCCGAGCCAACCGGCCAGCCCATCACCCGGGCGATGCCGTTCGCGTCGGTCATGTTGCTCGGCAACCCGTCGACGGCACGGCCGCGCCACAGCACGGACGCGTTACGCAGGCGCGAGGCAAGCGTCCAGGACTGCCGAAGCATCGACGCCGCCTCGTCGTCGATCAGACCGTGCTCGGCAAGCGCCTTGAGTGGAGTCATCGTGCCCGGGTGACGCAGGTCGGGGTAGGCGGCGGCGTGCTGCAGTTGCAGCATCTGGACGGTCCATTCGACGTCCGACAGACCGCCGTGACCGAGCTTGAAGTGCCGTTTCAGGTCGCCGCCGCGCGGGATGCGTTCGGCCTCCATGCGGGCCTTCAGGGTGCGGATCTGACGAACGGCCTTGTCGTCGATGCCGCCTTCGGGGTAACGAAGCGGGTCGATGATCTCGATGAACCGGCGACCGACGTCCGGGTCGCCGGCGACCGGCGAGGCACGCAGCAGGGCCTGCGCCTCCCAGCCCTCGGACCAGCGCTCGTAGTACGCGGCGTACGACTCCAGCGTGCGGACCAAGGGACCGGTCTTGCCCTCCGGACGCAGGTCGGCATCGACGCCCAAGGCTGGGTCAGGGCCTGCGGAACTCAGGTGTTTGCGGACGAAGCCGACCACGGTTTCGGCCTGCTTCTCGGCAGTCTTCGGGTCAGCACCCTCGGCCGGATCATGCACGAACAGCACGTCGGCGTCGCTGGCGTAACCGCACTCGCGGCCCCCGAGCCGGCCCATGCCGATGATCGCGACGCGGGTCGAAAGTCGTTCTCCCGCTTCCCTTTCCACCGCTCGGATCGCGATTCCCAGCGTGACATGCAGGGTGGCTGCGGTGAGGTCGCTGAGTGCGTTCTCGACCGCGTCCGTGTCGAGGTCGCCGGACAGGTCGGCGATCGCGATGCGGATGAGTTCGGTGCGCCGGGTGGACCGCAACCCGACGACGGCCTTTTCGTCATCCTCCTGGCGGGACGCGGCCGCTTTCATCGCGGTGATGATCGCCTCACTCGACAACGGGACGAGCGCGTCCTTGTCGCCGACGAGCGCGGCAGCGGACGGGGCGCGTTCGAGCAGCCCGGACACGAACCGGCTGGTGGCCAGCACCCGCGCCAGGGTCTCGGCGGCGGAGCCTTCGTCGCGCAGCATGCGCAGATACCAGGGGCTGGTGCCCAGGGCCTCACTGATCTTGCGGAACGTGAGCAGGCCCAGATCAGGATCGGGCTCCTCGGCGAACCACTGCAACATCACCGGCATGAGCGTGCGCTGGATCGCCGCGCGCCGGGTCACTCCCCCGGTCAGAGCCTCCAGGTGACGCATGGCTCCCTTGGCGTCGCGGTAACCCAGCGCGTTCAACCGGTCGGCCGCACTCTGCGGGCTCAGACGAGCGTCGTCGTCGGACAACCGCGCAACGGCCGACAGGAGCGGACGGTAGAAGATGCTTTCGTGCAGGTGGCGCACCTCGCGCGACTGCTTGCGCCACAGCGACTCGATCTCGGTGTCGGCGTCACTACGGAAGCCGAGTCCGCGCCCGATCCGCCGACGGTCGGTCTCGGAGGTCGGCATCAAGTGGGTGCGCCGCATCTTCGAGACCTGGATGCGGTGCTCCATCGCCCGAAGGGTCCGGTACGCCTGGTCCAGCTTTGCGGCGTCGGTACGACCGATGTAACCGCGGTTGGCGAGCGCGTCGATCGCCGCCAGAGTGCTGCGCAGCCGCAATCGTTCGTCGGTGCGGCCGTGCACCAGCTGGAGCAGCTGCATGCTGAACTCGATGTCGCGCAGGCCGCCAGGCCCGAGCTTGATCTGCCGGGCCGCCTCCCCGGCGGGCACGTGCTGCTCGACGCGGCGACGCATGGCCTGGACGTCCTCGACGAAGTTCTCCCGGTGGGCGGCCTGCCAGATCATCGGCTGGATGGCGTCGAGATACTCCGCGCCGAGTTCCATGTCGCCCGCAACCGGTCGTGCCTTCAGCAGCGCCTGGAACTCCCACGTCTTCGCCCAACGCTCGTAATAACGACGATGGCTGGCCACCGTGCGCACCAGCGGGCCTTGTTTGCCCTCCGGGCGCAGCGCCGCGTCCACCTCCCACAGGCTTCCCTCCCCGGTCGAGGTGCTGCAGATCCGCATCAGGTCGATCGCCAGTTTCGTCGCCACAGAAAGGGCTTCGTCCTCGTCGGCACCGTCGGCCGGCTCGGCCACGAACACGACGTCGACATCGGAGATGTAGTTGAGCTCGCGTGCCCCACACTTGCCCATCGCGATCACGGTGAGCCGGCACCGATCACTGTCGTCGTGTTCACGGGAGGCGATGTCGAGGGCGGTCTGCAGCGCGGCGCCGGCCAGGTCCGCAAGCGCTTGCGAGACCTGGGGCAGCAGTTCGACCGAGTTGCCGCAGAGGTCGACAGCCGCGATCTTCAGCAGTTGGCGCTTGTAGGCGATCCGCAGCAGATCGACCGCTTCCGGACCGGTGCTGTCGCTCACCTCGTTCGAGACCGCCTCGCGCAGCGTCGCCTCGTCGCCGATCGTGGCGTCCGCGACCTCGCGCCATTGCTCGGGGCGGCGCACCAGCCAGTCGGTGAGTGCGGAGGATGCACCGAGCAGATGCAACAACCGATCGGCGCGGTCGCCGTCCTGTGCCAAGAGCTCGCCGACCTCCTGGCGATCACCGGCGTCCAGCGCCTCGTACAACCGGACCAGGCCCAGGGCCGCGCCATCGGGATCGGCGACCTTCGACAACGGGCCGACCAACGCCTCCGGCGACCAGTCGGGCACCTGCTCCAGCAGACCCTTGCTCCGGGACGGTTCCAGGAAGCCGACGCGGGTGAGGGCGCCGTCGGTCAGGGCGGACTCGGCGCTCACAGCCGGTAGAGGTACTGCTGGATCTCGAACTGGGTGACCTGCTCGCGGTAGGCCGCCCACTCGGCGCGCTTGTTGCGCAGGAAGAAGTCGAAGACGTGCTCGCCAAGGGTTTCGGCGACCAGTTCGCTCTCCTCCATCAGGTGGATCGCGTGGTCGAGGGACGCCGGCAGCGGGTCGATGCCCATCGCTCGGCGTTCGCGGTCGGTGAGGTTCCAGACGTCGTCCTCCGCCTCGGGAGGCAACTCGTACTCTTGCTCGATGCCGCGCATGCCTGCGGCCAGCACGAGCGCGTACGCCAGGTAGGGGTTGCAGGACGGATCGAGGGACCGGATCTCGACGCGGGTCGAGGCGCCCTTGTTCGGCTTGTACATCGGCACTCGCACCATCGCGCTGCGGTTGTTGTGGCCCCAGCAGATGTACGCCGGAGCCTCTTGGCCGCCCCATAGCCGCTTGTAGGAGTTGACCCACTGATTGGTGACGGCGGAGATCTCCGGTGCATGCTTCAGGACGCCCGCGATGAAGCGGCGTGCGGTGAGCGACAGCTGGTACGGCGCACCGGGTTCGTAGAACGCGTTGGTGTCACCCTCGAACAGCGACACGTGCGTATGCATGCCCGAACCCGGTTGGTGCGCAAGCGGTTTGGGCATGAAGGACGCGAAGATGCCGCGCTCCAGCGCGACCTCCTTCACGACCGTCTTGAAGGTCATGATGTTGTCTGCGGTGGACAACGCGTCCGCATAACGCAGATCGATCTCGTTCTGGCCTGGACCGGACTCGTGATGGCTGAACTCCACCGAGATGCCCATCGTCTCCAGCATCGAGATCGCCGCTCGACGGAAGTCGTGGCCGGCACCCTGCGGGACGTGGTCGAAGAAGCCCGCTTGATCGATCGGCACCGGTTCACCGGAGGAGGACAGGTCCTTCTCGAACAGATAGAACTCGATCTCCGGGTGGGTGTAGAAGGTCAGCCCCTTCTCGGCCGCCTTGCCCAGCGCCCGACGCAGCACGCTGCGCGGGTCAGCGGCACTCGGTGAGTTGTCGGGCAACCGGATGTCGGCGAACATCCGCGCGGTGCCGGGACGCTCACCGCGCCACGGCAGGATCTGGAAGGTCGAAGCGTCCGGCCGTACGAGCATGTCGGCCTCGTAGACCCGGGCCAGTCCCTCGATCGAACTGCCGTCGAAGCCGATGCCCTCGACGAACGCCCCCTCGAGCTCGGCCGGGGCGACCGCCACCGACTTCAAGGTTCCCAACACGTCGGTGAACCACACCCGTACGAACCGGATGTCGCGTTCCTCGATGGTGCGCAGCACGAATTCCTGTTGCCGATCCATGGTTCCCATCTTGGCCTACTGCGGCGTCATACGCGTGGCCCCGGGTGATTCACACCCGGGGCCACGCATCTCACCGCGAGGGTCGCGGCTTACTGCTGTGCGATCACTTGAACGAGATGACCAGCTTCATCGACTTAGCCGCGTGGTTCTGGACGCGGATCGTCGTGCCGGAGCCGGCGACCTTTGTCGAGGCCCACGGGTTGGTGGCGTCGTAGTAGCGGTCCGGGTCGCTGTCGTCGAACGTGGTCACGCCCGGCTTGGACGGGAAGGTGGTCGGAACACCGTTGCGGTGCAACGTGATTTCGTCACGAGCCTGCGTGGTGAACGTCGCGTCGTACGGCTGGCGACGGTTGCCGACCTTCGTACCGTCCGAGAACTTCATGTTCGCCGGGTTGGCGTCGACCGGCAGGACGAGTCCGCCGCCCGGGTGCACCGAGGTGTTGTTGTCCTCGTAGCGACCGTCGCTGAAGGTGATCAGCAGGCCGTCCTGGTAGGGGAAGTGCTCCACCCAGTCGGGCTTGGTGTTCGCGAAACCGAAGTTGTACGGACCGGTCCGCAGGCCGGCGTCGTACCCGGCGTAACGGCGGTACTCGGCGAGGTAGTACTGCGGCACCTGCTTGGTGACGGTTCCGTCGATTCGGGTGAAGCCCTTCGCGGTCCACGCCGAGGTCTCGGACTCCGCACCCTCGGTGCTGGAGACACCGTCGATGGTGGTGACGATGTCGTCCAGGAACGCGCCGGCCTCGTTGTAGGCCTCGTCGGTCACGTAGGCGAAACGGAACTTGATCTTCTGTCCCTTGTACGCCGACAGGTCGACCGTCTTGGTCGCCCAGTTGAGGTTCTTACCCGTCAGCGGCGCGGCGACGTTCTTCCACGTGGTGCCACCGTCGGTGGAGACCTGCGAGTACAGGTAGTCGTAGTTCGTCTCGATGTCGTAGGCGACAGCAGCCGAGACGGACGCGGTCGAGGCGTTGGTCAGGTCGATGTCGCGGGTGAGCGACGTGGTGGTGCCATCGGTACGACCGCTCCACCATTCCATCGTTCCGGTCTTGGGCTTGGTGTACTGCTCCACGAGCGTGCGGTTCGGCAGGTTGACGGCGACAGCCTGCGGAAGCTTCTTGTCGTCCAGGTCGGCCGGTCCAGTGGTGACAGTCTGGCTCGTACCCTTGGCGTAGTTCACCGTCTTGGTGTCGGACCAACCGAGGAACATCTTCTCCCAGGCACCCATATAGCCCGGAATCGTGCCGATGCCGTCGGGGCCACCGTCGTTGAGGTAGGAACCGGCGCTCATCAGCGACCAGAACGCGGTGCTGTTGTCGCCACCCGCGGTGTCGTACAGGTCCGGCAGGCCGAGGTCGTGGCCGAACTCGTGCGCGAACACACCGAGGCCACCGTTCTCCGGCTCGGTCGTGTAGTCGCGGATCCAGATGCCGGTGTTACCGATCTGCACACCGCCGGCCTTGAAGTTGGCCGGACCGGTGGTGCCGGTACCCGACTGGACGGACCAGCGGTGGGACCAGATCGCGTCCTCGCCCTGTGCGCCGCCTCCGACTTCTTCGCCCTGGCCGGCGTGGATGGCCTGGAAGTGGTCGATGTAGCCGTCCGGCTCATCGAAGTTGCCGTCACCGTCGTAGTCGTAACGGTCCCACTTGTCGAACTGCGCCAGGTAGGTCTTGATCTGCTGGTCGGTCTTGCCGGCAGCCTTCTGCGCGTTGTACCACGCGGTGGCCGAGTCGCCGATGAACGACCAGTAGCCCTCGGCCTCGCTGGTGCCGTCGCCCGGGACCGGATTGTGGCCGTAGCGCGCCTCGTTGTAGGGCAGCTTGACCCAGTCGCTGACGTCACCGGTGACGTTGAAGCGCCCCTGGGACTGCGCCTTGTAGAAGTGCTGCATCGAGTTCGTCGGACCGAACATGAGGTCCTGGAAGTGTGCCCGGTCGAAGTTCGGCTTCCAGATGGTGCTGTTGTCGACCGAGCGGTCGGGCTGCTCGATCTGGTTGTGCATCGGACCTGCGCCACCACCCTGGGCCGGCTTGGTCTGGTCTCCGAACTCGGCGAGGATCGTGAAGATCGAGGCGGTTCGGTTGACGTCGTACTGGACGTACTTGCCCTTCTGAGCGCCCTTGGCCTTCTTCATCTCGACAACACGCTTGCCGTTGATGGTCTTCAGGTTGGCCTTGCCGGCGACGACCTGCTTGACGGCGTCGTTGCGCAACTTGCCCTGCGCCTCGTGCATCGGGTCGGGCAGGTTGTCGCGCTGGACCTTCGAGGGTGCGTCGTCACCGGGCACCGCCGAAGTGGCCACCTGGCCCACGACCGGGGCCGCGGTCGCTGCGCCTCCTGCGCATGTCATTGCCGTCACGGCAGCTGTCGTGCCCACCACGGCACGGAAAATCCGTCGGTTCACTGTTCCTCCAGGGGATCCCGGGCTGCGGGGGTGGAGCCCGGTCATCCAGGAAGTTTGGCTCCAAATCATCGCCACAGCGATAGGCGATCTGATTTCTTTAACATCTTCTTACCTTTCCCCACCCGTAGAGGTGGAACTTTCCCGCACGTGGGCTCGTCCGTGCACACGGCGGCACGCTCGCTAGCCTTGCGGCCATGAGCGAAGAGCCCGCACCCTACGGTGGCAGCCCGGCCAAGTCCTCCGATGCTCCACAGGGCGACGGCATGCGTCCCCGCCGTCGCACCCGCACCGTCCATCTGCACCAGATGAAGGAGCGGGGCGAGAAGTGGTCGATGCTCACCGCGTACGACCAGTACGCGGCCGAGATCTTCGACGAGGCGCAGATCCCGGTGCTGCTGGTCGGTGACTCGGCCGGCAACAACGTGTTCGGGTACGAGACCACTCTTCCGGTGACTCTCGACGAATTCGTTCCGCTGGTGCGCGCGGTGTCCGGCGCGGTCAAGTACGCGATGGTCGTCGCCGACCTCCCGTTCGGCACCTACGGAGGCAGCGTCCAGCAGGGCTTCGACTCCGCGGTCCGGTTGATGAAGGAAGGGCGTGCACACGCGGTCAAGCTCGAGGGGGGTGCCGCGATGGCGCCGCTGGTGCAGACCCTCACGGCCGCAGGCATTCCGGTCATGGCGCACATCGGGTTCACTCCACAGAGCGAGCACAATCTCGGCGGCTATCGGGTCCAGGGGCGAGGCGAAGCGGCAGCCAAGATGATCGCCGACGCGCGAGCGCTGCAGGACGCGGGCGCATTCGCGATCGTGATGGAGATGGTGCCGACCCCGGTCGCCGCAGAGGTGACCAAGGCGTTGCGTATCCCGACGATCGGCATCGGTGCCGGGCCGGAATGCGATGCCCAGGTGCTGGTCTGGCAGGACTTCGCCGGTTTGCGTGGCGGCAAGGCTCCCCGCTTCGTCAAGCGCTACGCCGACATTCGCAGCACCTTGCTGGAGGCCGCGCGTGAGTACCGTGAGGACGTCGCCGCCGGCACCTTCCCCAACCAGGAGCAGTCCTTCGCCGAGTGATGCCCGCCTCGATCAGCGAGACGGGTGGTTCGGCACGTAACGCCACAGCACGGCCGCCGCGGCGAGTCCGACCGCCCCGGTGGCTGCGATCGCCGGACCGAGGGCGAGCGCCGCGGTGACTCCGGAAAGCAGCGCCGGTCCCCCGACGGCTCCCAGATCCGACAGTTCTCGCCAGATCCCGAGGAACTGTGCCCGTCCGACGTCCGGGGAGAAGTCCGCGCCGAGCGTCATCACCATGCCGGCGCCGATGCCGTTGCCGAAACCGAGGACGCAGCACACGATCGTGAAAGCGATCGGGTTGTGCGTCAACGGAATTGCCAGCAATGACACAGCCATCACGATCATCGACGGGATGGCCACCCAGCGACGTCCGCGCACGTCCATCAACTTGCCGGCCGGATAGAAGACCAGCATGTCGATTCCACCGGAGATGCCGTAGATCACCGAAGCCTGCTGCGGGCTGAGACCGAGGCGTTCGGCCCACAAGGGGATGACCGCTTGCCGGGAGGCACGCACGGCGGCGATCAACAGGACACCGAGACCGACGGTAAGGAAGACGCGCGCGTGCTCGTGGAGCACGTGGGCGACGGTCACCCGGGATTGTCCGGTCGAGGCAGAACCCTCGAGGTCGGGCAGCGTCATCGCGAGCACACCGGCCAGCAGCAGTCCCACCGAACAGACCAGGTACGCCGCCGGCAGGCCCCACACCCCGATCGCCGCGGCGCCGAGGAACGGACCGGCGAAGACTCCGATGCGCATGACCCCACCGAGCGTCGACAGCGCGCGTGCCCGGTAGGCGATGGGGACGGCTTCGGTGAGGTACTTCTGCCGAGCCAACATGAAGACGGAGGCCGCCGCGCCGAACACGAGTACTCCGACGACCAGGTGCCACAACTGGCTTGCGCCCCAACAGATCCCACCGGCGACAGCACCGAGCAGGGCGGCTGCGACGATCGCCTTGCGCTCCCCCACCCGATGGGTGATCACGGACGCCGGCACGTTGCAGACCAGCGACGAGACGTACGTCAGCATCACCATCAAGGCCGCGACCGGGACGCTCGCCCCGAGCGAGCGTGCGGTCAACGTGACGACCGGGAGAATCGCGCCTTCCGCGAGCCCGAACAGCAGCGACGGGCCGTACGCCGGAACAGCGAGCCGGCGCAGGTCGAAACCTGCGCCGGACTCACTCACGGGTCAAGCCTTCTCCGATGCGCCGATGGTGGCGGTGTCGATGACGAAGCGGTACCGGACGTCGCCGTCGACGACCCGCTCGTACGCCTCGTCCACCTGGTCGGCGCTGATCGTCTCGATCGTCGCGCCGATACCGTGCTCGGCGCAGAAGTCGAGCATCTCCTGGGTCTCGGCGATGCCGCCGATCATCGAGCCGGCCATCGCGGTGTTGCCGCTGAACGCGCGCGGCGGCAGTTCGTACGTGCCGTTCGGCAGACCGACGTTCACCATCACACCGAACGGCTTGAGCAGCTTCATGTAGTCGAACATCGGCAGGTCCGCACTGACGGTGTTGAGGATGATGTCGAAACTGCGCTTGTGGTCGGAGAAGGTGCGCTCGTCCGAGGTGGCCAGGTGCGCGGTCGCACCCAGCGCCTCGGAGTCCTCGGCCTTGGCCATGCTGCGCGAGATGCCGTACACCTGCGCACCCATCGCGGCCGCGATCTTCACGCCGAGGTGTCCCAGGCCGCCGACGCCGACGATGCCGACCTTCGTACCCGGACGCGCACCCCAGCGCTTCAGCGGCGAGTACGTGGTGATGCCGGCGCACAGCAGCGGCGCAGCTGCATCCAACCCGATCTCGTCGGGGATGCGGCAGGCGAAACGCTCGGTCACGACGATCTGCTGGGCGTAGCCGCCCTGGGCACGCTCACCGTCATAGTTGAGGGAGTTGTAGGTGAAGACCGCAGGCTTGGTGCAGAACTGCTCGTGGTCGTTCTTGCAGTTCTCGCACTCGCCGCACGAGTCGACCATGCAGCCGACGCCGACGCGGTCGCCGACCTTGTACTTCGTCACGCCGTCGCCGACAGCCGAGACCACACCGGCGATCTCGTGACCGGGGGTGATCGGAAACTCGATGTCGCCCCACTCCTGGCGCACCGTGTGGATGTCGCTGTGGCAGATGCCGGCGAACTTGATGTCGATTCGGATGTCGTCGTCGCGCAGGGCGCGGCGGTCGAGGGAAATCGTTTCGAAGGAACCGTTGGCCTGGGTCACCGCGAGCGCGGGTGTTTGCGTAGTCATCGCCTCCCACCGTACGACTGCGAGCGCCCGCCGGAGGACTTTCATAGTCCGACAATGCAGTGGCGCGCGCCACTCGATTCGTCGACGCCGCTGATCGGGTGATGAGATGACCCGGTGCTGTCGACGTACACCCCCTTGCTGAAGGACTCCGCCACCCGCCGTTTCATGATCGGCTCGGCGATCGGACGCCTCGGCGGTGCGATGTTCGGCATGTCCTTGGTGGCGATGATCTCCACCCGCACTGGTTCGTTCGCGCTCGCCGGGGCGGTGTCGGCGACCGGTCTGGTGCTCCTGGCCTTGACCGCGGTCGTCGCCGGACGGCTCACCGACCGGTTCGGTCAGCGCCGCGTGACCTACCCGTTGTTGGTCTGGTCGTCGGTGTGGTGCGCGGTGATGGTTGCGGCGTCAGCGCTGGAATGGCCGACCTGGACGTTGTTCGGGGCCTACGCGATGGCGACGATCGTGGCGAACGTCGGCACGCTCAGCCGCGCACGCTGGGCGCACAAACTGCGCGACGAGCCGAACAAGTTGCACACCTCCATGTCGCTGGAACAGGTGGTCGACGAACTGTCGTTCGTACTCGGCCCTGCCCTCGCCATCGCGCTGGCCACCCTGTGGTTCCCCGAGGCCGGCTACATCGCTGCGGCACTGTTCTATCTGGTCGGCACGCTCATCTTCCTGTCCGATCGCAGTACCGAACCTCCGGTCGACGAGGTGGCCCACCACGGCAGTGCGCTGGCCATCCGCACGCCCGGGATCCTGATCCTGACCTGCGTGATGTTCATGACCGGGGCGATCTTCGGATCCAACGAGGTGACCGCGATCGCCGTCGCAAAGGACCAAGGCAACCCTTCGGCGTCCGGACTCATCGTCGCGCTCTTCGCGGTCGGTTCGGCCGCTGCCGGGCTCTGGTTCGGCAGTCGAACCCTCACGCGATCGCTGCAGTCTCTGCTGGTGGTCGGCACCGCCGGCATGTTCCTGCTCGAAGCGCCGATCCTGCTCACCGAGCATCTGGTGCCGATCGCCCTGGTGATGATGGTCGCCGGCGCGGCAACGGCGCCGACGCTGATCATCTCCATGCAACTGGCGCAGAAACTCGTGCCCTCATCGCAGGTCAACGAGGCGATGAGCGTGGTACTCACCGGTTTGATCATCGGGATCGCGGCCGGCTCGGCGCTGTCCGGCATCGTGATCGAGCAGGTCCGTCCGCACGCCGGATTCTGGGTGCCGGTCGCCGCAGGAGGCATCGCGCTGCTGCTGGCCGTGGCCGGGCGCGCGTTCCTGCGCCGCAAACGGGCCTGAGCTGCCGGGGGAAGCCCGAACAACGGTGAAGGGCGTGAGGCCGTCGCCTCACGCCCTTCAGCTCGAAGGCACGCTCAGCCTTCCTTCCACGCCCGGTCGGCCTCGTCGGCCAACTCGTTCTTCTTGCGGGACAACTCGATCGCCGAGCGCGCCTCGTCCTCGGACGCGTACGGACCCATCAGGTGGTCCTTGCTCTCGGTGCTGCCGTCCTGCTCGATCTGGCCCGTGTTGACGTTGTACCAGTAGGCCATCATCACTCCTTCGTCCACCGTTGTCGGTTCATGTGCGGCGATGTCCGGGTCGACCGCTTAGGACGTAGCCCGTAGGTCCGCGTCCTAAGCTGAACCTTATGCCGCTACGCAGTCCGATGGTCGCCGGAACGATCAGTCCTCGCCGTCCGGTGCCGTCCTCAATCGCCCGCCCCGAGTACGTCGACCGGCCGGAACCGACGCCGTTCGAGGGATCGGAGATCAAGGACGCCGCCACGATCGAACGCATGCGGCTCGCCGGACGCCTCGGTGCGCAGGCGCTGCAGGCCGCCGGTGCTGCCGTCCGGCCGGGTGTCACCACGGACGAACTCGACCGCGTCGCACACGAGTTCCTGCTCGACCACCACGCCTACCCCTCGACGCTCGGCTACCGCGGCTTCCCCAAGTCGCTGTGTACCAGCGTCAACGAGGTCATCTGTCACGGCATCCCCGACGATCGCGAGTTGCAGGACGGCGACATCGTCAAGATCGACGTCACCGCCTACATCGACGGCGTCCACGGCGACAACTGCGCCACCTTCCTGGTGGGCGACGTCGCCCCCGAAGTACGCGACCTGGTCGACCGCACCCAGGAAGCGATGCTGCGCGGCATCAAGTCCGCGATGCCGGGTCGGCAGTTCAACGTGGTCGGACGAGTGATCGAGAAGTACGCCGCCCGTTTCGGCTACGGCGTGGTGCGCGACTACACCGGACACGGCATCGGCACCAGTTTCCACTCCGGCCTGATCGTCCCGCATTACGACGCAGCGCCGGCGTACGACGACGTCATCGAGCCCGGCATGACCTTCACCGTCGAGCCGATGATCACCCTCGGCACCCACGAATGGGAACTGTGGGATGACGGATGGACGGTCACCACGGCCGACAAGTCGTGGTGCGCACAGTTCGAACACACCGTCCTGATGACGCAGGACGGCCCGGAGATCCTCACCCTCCCGTGACGGAGAAGGAGAACGACACAATGGCAAAGGCCAAGACCTACGCCCTCGGCATCGACGTCGGCGGCAGCGGCATCAAAGGCGCCCCGGTCGACCTCGACAAGGGCAAGTTCGCGACGGACCGTCTGCGGATCGACACTCCGAAACCGGCCACCCCGGACGCGGTTGCCGAAGTCATCGAGCAGATCGCCGAGAACTTCGCGGACGAGACCAAGGGCGAGGCGATCGGCATCACCTTCCCCGCCGTCGTGATGCACGGCGTGGTGAAGACCGCGGCGAACATCGACAAGTCCTGGATCGAGACCGAGATCGAGCAGAAGCTGGAGAAGAGGCTCGGCCGCGACATCAGCGTCCTCAACGATGCCGACGCGGCCGGCGTGGGCGAACTGCACTTCGGCGCCGCCAAGGACCAGAAGGGTGTGGTCGTGATGACCACGCTCGGCACCGGCATCGGCACCGCGATCTTCAACAACGGTGTGCTGGTTCCGAATTCGGAACTCGGACACATCGAGATCGACGGTCACGACGCCGAATCACGCGCTGCCGAGAGCGTCCGCGATAAGGAGGACCTCTCCTGGGAGAAGTGGGCCGAGCGCCTGCAGAAGTACTACTCCACCCTGGAGAACCTGCTGTGGCCTGACCTCATCGTCGTCGGCGGCGGGGTGAGCAAGAAGCACGAGAAGTTCCTGCCGCTGCTCGACCTGCGTACCAAGATCGTGCCGGCGAAGCTCCAGAACGACGCGGGCATCATCGGTGCCGCATGGACCGCCCGCCACAAGCGCGACTGACCCCGAGCGCCGAATCCGCGCATCCTGCGGTGATCCGCGCACCTGTCACGGTGCGCGAATCTACTTTTCCTGCTCGGATTTGTTCGGACGCAGCTTGGCGAATGTGCCCTTCGGGTCTTTGACCGCCGACTTCACCTGCGGCACACCCTTCTTCAGCACCGTGCGCACCTTGGGCAGGGCCTTGGCGAACGCGGGGTACAGCGGCGAGAGCGGCCGGTCCCAGGTGCCGATGAGCATGTTCTCGTGCTTGGCGAACTGCCGCTTGAAGTCGCTGATGCCGTCGTTGAGCAGGCCGTTGAAGTCGTAACGGGACACGCCCTGCTCACGGACATGCTTCATCGCGTGGAACTTTAGGCCGTAGTTCAGGCGCAGCTTCATGCCGCGCTCGTTGACGCCGCCGTACAACTCGAAGGCCGTCGTCGCCGAGACCACCAGCCAGACGAACGCGACGACCTGGTCGCCCTCCCAGGCCGCGATCAGCTGGGACCGCTCCCCCATCAGGTCGCGGATGCCGCGGTGGTAGTCGTCGCTGTGCACCGCGAAGCCCGCTCGCCGCGCGGTCTCGTTGTTGATCGCCAGCACCTGGGCGAGGTCCTCGTCGGTCTCGACCAGTCCGAAGCGGACGTTCTCGGCCTTGAACGACTTGCGCACGTTCTGTCGCGCACTTGAACCGAGGCCCTTCATCAGGGCATCGTCGTCCTGGCTGCAGTCGACGACGAGCGTCCGTGGGATCAGACCGGTGTTCTCGCTGGGCGAAAAGGCCTTGGCTGCAATGTCTTTCAACCATTGCGGCGCCGGCTGCGACTGCAGCTGTGCGAGAGCTTCGTCGTCGGTGCCCTTCGGCATCGGCGAGTAGCCGGCCTCCCAGTCGGGCTCGATCGACAGTGCGATCGGCTGCCGCTCGCGCTTCACCCAGACCGCGAGCGCGTCGAGCACCTCGGCGCGCCGAGCCTCATCCTGCACCTGGGGCCCGCGCGGGATGTAGGACAGGCTGCGGAACGGCTGCGGCAGCTTGCGGTGCAGCACCTGCGCCGATCCGACGATCCGGTCACCGTCGCGGACGACGAGCCGGTCTGCGGTCCACTCATACCTCGACTTCAGCTCACCCCAGCCCCAAAGTTGCAGCGGGTGTCCCCCGGCGGCGTCGACGAGTTCGTCCCATTCGGTCTGATCGGTGCACAGGGTGACGCTCAAAGTCATGCGGTCAGGCTATCCACCACCTGACTTCGACGGGTGGGCAGAGGCCGTGCGCGGTCGCAACAGCGGCCGACGTTCTTTACTAAGGGCGTAGTCGAAGGTTCTTCACCGGACGCGGGCGCGCTTGCGCACCTTCTTGGGCACCGACTCGGCGAGCTCGTAACGGCGGCGGTCGATCCGCTCCGCGTGTCCCCACTTGGCCAGACGCGAGAGAACGACCGGGCACTTCTTGCACCGGGTGTCCTTCTTGCAGCACTTCTTCTTGGCGGTGAGTTGGGGCACCGTTCGAGCTTAGGTTCACCTGAGCCCGGACGGTGAATCCGACGGCGCGAGGTTACGGCGTCAGAGGGTGAACTCGGTGGCCTTCTCCCGGCGCAGATCACGCACGGGGACGCCACCATCCAGCCCGAAGTCGCCGATGTGCTGCAGGTACATCGCACGACCGGCCTCCGACAGGGTGCCGTCGTGGATCGGGACGACCTCGCGTGGTGCGATCCGCCGGACGAAGGCGATTGTTTCCTTGACCGCGCCCCACGGCGCGGAGACGGGCACCGCGAGGATGTCGATCCGGTCGAGGGGCTGACCATCCAGTGCGTCGCCGGGGTGGAACAGCGTCGGCTCTCCCTCCACCTGGAACATCAGGCCGAGGTTGGGGATGCGGTCGACGTACGGGTGGATCTCGGCGTGCTGCTGCCCGATCGGGGTGACCCGCACCGAGCCGATCTCGAAACTCTGACCGGCACGGTTCTCGGTCGCTTCGATGTCGTTCTCCTGCAACGTTCTCAGCGATCCTGTGTCGGCGAACACCGAGGCGTCCGGGTTGCGTTCCAGCACACCCCTCAGCTTCGTGACGTCCAGGTGATCGGCGTGCTGGTGGGTGATCAGGACGGCATCGACGACACTGACGGCCGCGACGTCCGAGAACGAACCCGGGTCGATGAGCATGCGTGCGTCGGCGTACTCGACCAGGAGGCAGGCGTGACCGAGGTGGGTGATCTTCATGCCAGCCACCGTACGAGTCGGCGCACGGACGCGGAGGCGTTCCGGGCGAACAACTGACGAGCGCCCACATCGCGAACACGACACGAACGCGCGGGTGTTCCTGGGCGCGACGTACCATTACCTCCCGTGAAACTCCTCGGTGAAATGCCCCCGTTCGATCTCACGTACAGCGACGTGTTCATGGTTCCGTCGCGGTCATCGGTGACCAGTCGCCTCGACGTCGACCTGTCCACGCCGGACGGTGTGGGCACCACCATCCCGCTGGTGGTCGCGAACATGACCGCGGTGTCGGGTCGACGCATGGCCGAGACCGTCGCTCGACGCGGCGCGATCGCGGTGCTGCCCCAGGACATTCCGGTGCACGCGGTCACCGAGACGATCGACTACGTCAAGGCGGCACACACCGTCTACGAGACCCCGGTGACGGTGTCGGCCGAGGCTCCGGTGGCGTCCGCGATCGCCCTGCTGGGCAAGCGCGCGCACAAGGCCGCCGTGGTCGTGGACGCCGACCACCGTCCGGTCGGAGTGGTCACCGAAGGCGACCTGCGCGATGTCGACCGCTTCACCACCGTCGGTCAGGTCATGTCCTGCGACCTGTTCAGCGTGACTCCGGACGCCGACCTCGACCAGGTCTACGACGACCTCGCCAAGCACCACCTCGGCCTCGCACCGGTGGTGAAGGACGGCGAGCTGCAGGGCGTGCTGACCCGCAAGGGCATCCTGCGCAGCGCGATCTATCAGCCCGCGCTGGATGACCGGGGGCGCCTGCGGATCGGCACCGCGATCGGCATCAACGGCGACATCGCCGCCAAAGCGAAGGCGATGCTCGAAGCGGGCTCGGACGTGCTGGTCGTCGACACCGCGCACGGCCACCAGGACAAGATGCTCGACGCACTCGACGTCGTGAAGTCCGCCCGTGACGAGCACGAGGCGTCCACCGGAACCCATATCCCGATCGCCGCCGGCAACGTGGTGACCGCCGACGGCGCCCGCGACCTGGCGAGCGCCGGTGCCGACATCATCAAGGTCGGAGTCGGACCGGGCGCCATGTGCACCACCCGCATGATGACCGGCGTGGGACGCCCGCAGTTCTCGGCGGTGCTCGAATGTGCAGCTGCGGCAACGGAACTCGGCGCGCATGTCTGGGCGGACGGCGGCGTGAAGTACCCGCGCGATGTCGCTCTCGCCCTTGCCGCCGGAGCCGGTTCGGTGATGATCGGCTCGTGGTTCGCGGGCACCTGGGAGAGCCCCGGTGACCTCAACCGGGACGCGTCCGGCAGGTTCTACAAGGAGTCGTTCGGCATGGCGTCCGCCCGTGCGGTGAGCAACCGGACGCAGGGACGCACCGCGTTCGACCGCGCCCGCTCGGCGTTGTTCGAGGAAGGCATCTCGTCCTCGAAGATGTACCTCGACGCCCAGCGCCCCGGCGTGGAAGACCTCATCGACTCGATCATCGCCGGTGTCCGCTCCAGCTTCACCTACGCGGGTGCCCGCAACATCGCCGAGTTCCGCGAGCGCGCGACGGTCGGTGTGCAGAGCGCGAGTGGTTACGACGAGGGCCGCCCCCGCGAAACCTCTTGGAGCTGAGGCCGCTACACCCGTAGTGAAGGGATCCGGTCGCAATGGCGACCGGATCCCTTCGCTGTGGCGGCTTTCAGCGGTTGCTGAGGAAACTCCGTAATCCGGCGAGGTCGTCGGTGTTGATGTGGTCGACCCCGGCCGCGACGAGTTCGCTCCACAATGCCTCACGGTTGGGCAGCGCGAGGTCGGGAGTTGCCCAGAACCGCACGCGGTATCCCCCGGCATGCGCGTCCGAAACGATCCTGTGCAGTTTCGTGCGCTCTGCCGCGGGCATGGGACCGAAGCCCTGCCAGGTGAACAACTTGGTCCAGTTGTCCGAGAGCAGAGGCAACTGCTCGCTGTTCGCGCCCGCCGGAAGCGGCGACGTGAGGCGACCGTCGAAGCCGGCCCACCGCACCGCGACTTCTGACGTGCGCTGCGCCAGGTTGCCGCTGAGGACGGCGGTCACCGCGCGGTCGCGGCGGCGACCACGCACCCAGTGCGTCATCAGCTTCGGGTACTGGCTCAGTTGCTGTTGGACGACGGGCCAAGCGGCGTCGCCGTCAGACTTGATGTCGATCAGCAGTTGGATCGGCGTCTTGCGACGCGGGAAGGTCCGGCCGTTGCCGAGCCGGGCCAGCCGATCCAGCGGCTCGAGGTAGAAGCTGCGTAGCGTGCGCGACAGGTCGGGTCCGTCGTGACCGAGGTACAACTCGCCGTCGACGAGCCAGACGTCGGCCTCGACGCTGGTAAAGCCGTGCTCGAGAGCATCGAACAGGGGACGGGTGTGCTCGTAGTCGTTGTGGGCGTGGGCCTTGGCCAGCGGACGGACGCTAGCCAGCGGCGACCGGGCAGCAGCGGCGGCCTGTTCCTGGCTGAGCGCGAGGGTGGCCGAAGCGACCAGACCTCCGGTCAGCAGCGTGCGGCGGGTGCAGGAGTGAGCAGACATGCGTCCAGCCAACGCCCCGGACGGTGACCGGCGGGCGAACGTGGAGTCAGGACTTCGCAAACTCCGTCAAGACCGCGAAGGAGTCGAACTCCTTACCGCTCTCCTTCGCCCACACCATCGGCAACGCACAGTCCGTGCCACCGAACGGCAGATCCGAAACGGCGCGCACCGCGTCGTCTAGTCGCTGCCGCGGGCTGATACCGAGCTCGGTCAGCAACGGCGCCTCGCGCCAGTCCCCGCCCGAACCGGTGAACCCGACGACCTCGCACTCCGGCTCGGTCGCCATCGTCACCAAGGCGAGCGTCGTGGACGCCTCCCGACAGGTCAGCGGCATGTTGCTGATCGGCATCGTCATCGAACCGGACACGTCGAGGACCAGCAACGTGCGCTTGCCGGACGGGTGCACCGCACCGAACGCGTTGTAGAACGCCGCGTCCAACGCGCCGACGATCTCCCGATGAGACCAGCCCTCGCGCTGTCGGTACTTGACCACCTGGAAGGCGACCGTGTCGGCGTCCTTGCACGTGTACCAGTCGGCGACGGCGCGGCGCGGTCAGCTCGGTTGCAGTGACGTAATAGGTGCCGAGCGTCAGGAACCGGCGCAGCCGCTGCACGTGGGCGAGTTCGAAGGATTAGCCGCCTGCATGGTTGGGCATCTGTCGGGCATCCGAACTGGACGTCTGAGCGGTGCGGCGGGGTGTTGAAGGTACGCAGAACGCCGGTCACGGCGGACCCCTCTCGGAACAAGCGAGGAGGGTGACAGGCGCGAACGACCACCGGTGGCTTCGGCGAAAGGTGACCGACGGTCTTCGGCCCGCCCCGACTCTCAGCTGTGTTCTCTTGTTGTCCTCGACCGTAGGGCGCGACGCCAGACCGCACGAACGCATTTCGGTGACGGCCCACCGGTCGAAGAAGCTTCAACACCGACGTGCGTGGGTGTTGATCCGGTTCCGCAGAAAGTGGGCGTGCCGGGGATGAGCCGGCCGATACGCCGGGTTCAGTCATTGGGCGACCATCCATCTAGGACGACTGTTGCCAGTCGCCTCCAGCGGCCTACCCGCATGCTCGGGCGAGCAGCCCTCGGGCGCATGCTGTCTGGCCTTGCTCCGGGTGGGGTTTACCTAGCCGCCCCAGTCACCTGGGGCGCTGGTGGTCTCTTACACCACCGTTTCACCCTTACCTGCGCGAGCGCAGGCGGTCTGCTTTCTGTGGCACTGTCCCGCGGGTCACCCCGGGTGGCCGTTAGCCACCACCCTGCTCTTCGGAGCCCGGACGTTCCTCGGCGGGAGCGAACTCCCGACGCGGCCGCCTGGCCGGCTCATCCGTGGTCGAGTCTATCGGTGTCCGTTCACCTCAGGCGAGCGCGAACTCCACCTTGCCGGCCGCGATGTCGGCGGAGACCACCTTCACCTGAACGGTGGAACCGAGCTCGGCGGTGCCGGGCACCGGCTGGATCACCGCGTGCTCGGTCAGTTGCACCAGCAACCCCTCCTTGCCGTTGTTGTCGACCACGACGGCCTCGAAGGACTCTCCCACGTGGCCGGACATGAACGCCGCCTCGATGATGTCGGTCGCGGCCCGTTCGGCCTTGCGGGCCAGCTCGTCGGACTTCTTCATGTCGTCCGGAAGGGTCGCAAGGGCCGATCGCACCCATTGCGGCACCTCGGCGTCACGGCTGAGCGCCTCGCAGATCACCAGGCCGTAGCGGTCCATGAGGCGCCGAAGCGGCGCGGTGACGTGGGCGTACGGCGCTGCCACCGCAGCCTGCTGAGTGACCTCGGGGATGTCGCCGTCGAAGCAGGTGTAACCGGCTCCGCGGAACAGCCCGGTGGCCTCGTAGATCAGCGCGAGGTGCTTGGGGTTGTCGCGGTCGAGGGTGCGCAGGAACTCACCGTAGGTGAGGTCCGAACGCCACTCGGCGCCGAGCGCCTGAGCGGCCCGCTTGAACCGTGCGATCGCGTTGCCCTCAGGTTCGGGCATCGTGCGCAGCACGCCGATCTGGTTGTGCAGCATCATCTCTGCGGCCGCCATGCCCGTCAGCAGCGAGATCTGTGCGTTCCAGTCCTCGGCGGGTACCGGCGGACGCATGGTCAGCTCGTACCCGTTCTCCTTGCTGGTGACGACCTGCTCGGGCATCGGCAGGCTCGCGCCGCCACGGGCACGTTCCATGTCGATCCGCTTCTCGCCGATCTCCTTCAGCAGCATCAGGGACTCGTCGGCGTTGCCGGAGTCGACCTGCTCCTGGACGAAGGTGTAGTCCAGACGCTTCTTGCTGCTCACCATCGCCCGGTACACCTCGTAGGCGGTGCAGTCGCCGGACGCGTCCAGCTTCATGTTCCACACGAACGCGGGCCGCGTCTGCCCTTCGAGCAGGCTGGCTGCGTCCTCGCTGATCGTTGTGGGGTGCAACGGAATTCGTTGATCGGGCAGGTAGATGGTCTGTCCGCGTCGGTGCGTCTCGGCGTCGAGTGCTCCCCCGGCCTTCACGAACGCGGGGACGTCGGCGATCGCGTACCTCACGCGGTAGCCGTCGCCGTCCCGTTCCAGACACATTGCCTGGTCGAGGTCGGTCGAGCCTTCCGGGTCGATGGTGAAGAACGGCACGGCGGTCTCGTCGCGCTCCGGCAACTCCGGCGCGGCGACAGCCCGCCTTGCTTCCTCCTCCACCTCGGCCGGGAACTGCGCCGGTAGCTCCAGACGCTGCCGCAGGCCGTCGAAGGCAGCGGCGAGCTCAGGGCTCTCGACCTGATCCGAGGGGACTTCGCTGGTGACCTTGATGACGCGTTTGACCATGGCTCACACCCTAGGGAGCCGGACGTAGGCCGCGCGGGTTAGTGACTGAACGGATGGAGGCGCCCGCTCGTAGACTCACCGGGTGCTCGTGCTGCTGCCTCCCTCGGAATCCAAGACTCCCCGCTCCCGAGGTGGGGCGTACCGACCGGAGGCGATGTCCTTTCCCGAACTGGTCGACGCCCGGGAGGCTGTCATCGCGCGGGCCGGCGAGCTGAGCGAATCCGACACGGCTGCAACGGTGCTCGGGGTGAGCCCGAACCTCACCGAGGAGATAGCCCGCAACACACGTCTGCGGTCCGCGCCGGCGGTACCGGTCGCGGCCCTCTACACCGGCGTCCTGTACGACGCGCTGGATCTTCCTTCCCTCGACGCTGCCGCGCTGCGACGGGCGAACCGCTGGCTCGTCGTGCAATCCGCGCTGTTCGGAGCACTTCGGATGAAGGACAAGGTGCCGCCGTACCGGCTCTCGATGGCAGTCAACCTGCCGGGTGTCGGTCCGCTCGCGTCGTTCTGGAAACCCTTGCTCGACGAACCGATGACCTCGGCTGCGGGCAAGGGTCTGATCGTCGACTGCCGCTCCAGCACGTACGCCGCCGCCTGGACACCGTCGGGCGACCTCGCTGCCCGCTGGGTGCATATCAAGGTGCCCGGAGCCACCCACATGGCCAAGCACACCCGCGGCCTGGTTGCGCGCGCCATCTGCGAACTCGGACTCGACCCCCGTTGTCCCGAACAACTCGCCGATGGCCTCTCCGAGCAGTTCGAGGTGTCATGGGACGCCCCCACGAAGCCGGGCAGGCCCTGGGTTCTGTCGACGACCACGCGTGGTTGACCTGATCGAGCGCGTCGGACCGGTCATCGGGTTCCTGGTCGCGCTCACGATCGTCGCAGAGATCTCCGAGCGGGCCGGTGTCTTCGACGTGGCCGCCCACTGGGCAGCACGAGTGGCGCGCGGAAGCGTTCTTCGACTCTGGCTGCTGATCGTCGTGCTGGCTGTCGCGAGCACCATCGTGCTCAGCCTCGACACGACGGCTGTCCTGCTCACTCCGGTGGTACTCGCGGTCGCCCGCCAGGCCAAGCTCGATGGCACACTGTTCGCGCTGACCACCGTGTGGCTGGCGAACACGGCGTCGCTGCTGTTGCCGGTCTCGAATCTGACGAACCTGCTTGCGTTGCACAGCTTTTCCCGGATCCCCGACCATCCGTCCTACCTGAGCGTGATGTGGCGTCCGGCTCTCGCGGCCATCCTCGCGACGGTCGTCGTGGCCGCGATCCTGTACCGCAGACAACTACGTGGACGGTACGTGACCGCGCGTCCTGCGGACCCGCACGACCGCGTTCTGCTGCTCACCGCAGCCGGGGTCTGTGTCGCCCTCGGCCCGCTCTTCGTCAGCGGGATCATGCCGGTGTTCCCGGCGGCTGTCGCGGCGGCGTTTCTGCTGGTCGTCCTGGCGGTCCGAGACCGTCCCGGGCTGCGCGCGCTCGACCTGCCGTGGCGCACCGTCGCAGCGCTCGTCGTGCTGTTCGTGGTGGTCGACCTCGCCGGACGACACGGCCTCACCGACGCGATCGGAGCACTCACGGGCCAGGGTTCGTCGGTGACTGATCTCATGCGGCTCTCGGGTGTTTCCGCAGTACTCGGCAACCTCGGCAACAATCTGCCCACGTACCTCGCGATCGAGCCGGTCACCGGATCGCTCGATCGGCACGCTGCCCTGCTGGTCGGGGTGAACACCGGATCGATCGTCACGGTCTGGGGCACCGTCGCGACGCTGTTGTGGCGGCAACGCTGCCGCCGTGCCGGGGTGGAGGTGCCCCTGCGCACCTACACCTGGCAGAGCGCGCTGGTCGCCGTGTGCGCGGTCGTTGCAGCAACCCTCGTGATTTGAGGGGGAGACCGCCTCCGCGCTCCTCGGACCACCGGTCGGACGCCTGTGTCAGGTCGCCTTGTCGAGAGCCTGGGTGAGGTCACGCACCAGGTCGGCGGCGTCCTCCAGGCCGACCGAGATGCGTAGGACGCCGTCGGTGATCCCGATCGCCAGCCGCGCTTCCTCGCCCATGCGGCGGTGAGTGGTGGTGGCCGGGTGGGTGATCAGCGACTTGGAGTCGCCCAGGTTGTTGGAGATGTCGATGATCTGCAGCGCGTTCATCAGCTTGAACGCCTCGGCCTTGCCGCCGGCCAGGCGGAAAGTGACGACCGTGCCGCCCCCACCCATCTGCTTGCGTGCCAACTCGTACTGCGGGTGCGATTCCAGGTATGGGTACCAAACCTGTTCCACCGCAGGGTGATTCGCCAAGGTGCGCGCAACCTCGATAGCCGACCGGGCCATCTGATCCACGCGCAGACGCATGGTCTCCAGACCCTTGACCAGGACCCACGCGTTGAAGGGCGACAGCGACGGGCCGGTGTGCCTGATGAGGTTCTGGACAGGACCTTCGATGTAGTCCTTCGGCCCCAGGATCGCGCCACCGAGGACGCGTCCCTGTCCGTCGATGTGCTTGGTCGCGGAGTAGACGACGATGTCGGCGCCGTGCTCGAGCGGCTTGGAGTAGACGGGCGTGCCGAACACGTTGTCGACGACCACCTGGGCGCCGGCAGCGTGGGCGAGATCGCAGACTGCGCGGATGTCGACGAGTTCCTGCATCGGGTTGCTCGGCGTCTCGAAGAAGACCGCCGTCGTAGGAACGCTGAGGGCCTCGCGCCACTGATCGAGATCGGGACCGTCGACGAACACGGTCTCGACGCCCCAGCGCGGGAGGATCTCGTCCAGGATCACGAAGCAGGAGCCGAACAGTCCGCGGGATGCCACGACGCGGTCGCCGGCACCGAGCAGAGCCGCGAGTGCCGTGAAGACCGCGCCCATGCCTGAGCCGGTCGCGTAACAGGCCTCGGCGCCCTCCAACTGACGTAGGCGCTCCTCGAACACGGCGACGGTCGGGTTCCCGTAACGGCTGTAGACGAACCGATCCACCTCTGCCTTGAACGCCGCCTCGGCGTCCTCGGCGGTCTCGTAGACGAAACCCGACGTCAGATAAAGGGCTTCCGCCGTCTCCTCGAAACCGCTGCGGGACAAGCCTCCTCGTACCGCGACGGTGTCGGGGGCAAACTGCTGGTCGTCCATCTCGCTCCTACTGCGCTCGAGCACCGCGCGTCGCGCGAAGGTGATTCGTATCGTTCACGAAGCTCACCGAGCCGTGCCCGTCGGCCCAGAGTTCGAGACCTGTGAACGAACCCGGACCGATCGCGAGCATCCAGGCGTGTGCCAGATCGAGGCCGAGCACCTCGGCAAGCACGACCATGATCGGCTTGCGGTGCGTGGCCACCACGACCACACTCCCGTCGGACGCCGACTCGACGGCCCGGCGCAGGGCGTCCCGGACGCGGGACGTGAGTTGCTCGTGCGTCTCTCCCCCGCCCGGCGCCGCGTAGGTCGGGTCGTCACGCAGTCGCGCGAAGTCCTTGTGCTGCACCAGATCCCGCACGAGCTCGCCGTCCCACTCGCCGAAGTTCTGTTCGTCCCAGTCCGGGTCGATCTCGACCTGCCGGCCACGAGCTTCAGCCGCCGGACGGATGGTTTCCTGGGCGCGCGACAGGTCAGATGCGATGAACCGCACCGGCAGGTCGCCCGTCTTGGCGGCGATGCCCGCAGCGACCGATCGGGCTTGGGCGAGCCCTTGCTCGTTGAGGTCGGGGTTCGGTCCGCCGCGACCGTCGAGTCTTCCCTCGACGGTGAAGTCGGTGACTCCGTGGCGCACCAGCAGGACGCGAACCGGACGACCTGCCTGCGCAGGCGCCGGTGCGGGGGCAGCGGCTGCCTCGGCGTCGGTGGCATCGACGGCGGGCTCACTTACCTCGGCGGGGTCGTCGCGGTCGTCGGGTTCGGTTGTCCGCCAAAGATTCCGGACGACCGTTTCGCCGTCCATCGCCACATTGGACAGCTTGTCGGCGTCCTTGTTCTTCTCGCGCGGGATCCACGTCCAGGTCACGGTGCCGCCCGCGGTCGTCAATGACCGGACGATCTCCTGCGCCTCGAGGGCGAGGCGCTTCATGTCCTCGTGCTTGATCTTCCAACGACCGGCCATCTGCTCGACGACCAGCTTGGAATCCATCCGCACCTCGACGCGCGCGGACGGGTCGATCTCGGCGGCAGCCTCCAACCCGGCGATCAGACCGGAGTACTCGGCGACGTTGTTGCTGGCCGAACCGAGCGGCTCGGCGCGTTCGGCAAGCAGTTCTCCGGTGGATGCGTCCCGGACGAGGGCGCCGTATCCGGCCACCCCCGGATTGCCCCGAGAGCCGCCGTCGGCCTCGACGATGAGAGCCCGTGCCATCGAGCGCTTACAGCCCCGACTCGGATGTGCGGACGACGATCCGGCGGCAGTCCTCGCAGCGCAGGATCTCGTCCTCGGGTGCGTTCTTGAATTTCGCCAGCTCGGTCGCGTTCAGCTCAAGACCGCAGCCGCCGCACCGACGCTGCGTGAGCGCCGCTGCTGCGAGTCCGCCGCACTGCTCGCGCACCTTCTCATAGAGGCCGAGCAGATCGGTGCCGAGTCCGGGCGCGATCTGATCACGCTGCGCTGCAACGCTGTTCGACTCTTCGTCGATCTCGGCGATCGCCTGGTCGCGGTCGTTCGCGAGGGAGACGATCTTCTCGTCGAGCTCCGCCTTCTGTGCCTCGCGCCGGGCGAGAACGGCGCGCAGCTCCTCGGCACGCTCCATCACGGCGATTTCCTCGTCCTCGAGTTCGGCCTGTCGGCGCGCGAGGGTCTGCAGTTCGTGCTGCATGCCCTGCAGGTCCTTCGGCGAACCCTGGCCGGCGTCCAGGCGCTGCTGGTTGCGAGCGGCACGGTCGCGGACGAGCTGGACGGCGTCCTCGGCCTTGGTGATCTCCCGCTCGACGTCCTGGGCGGCCGTGCGAGCGAGCACGACCTCCTCGAAGAGTTCGTCCTGCTGCTTGGTCGCCTTCTCGATCTCGGCGAGCACCGGCAGCGTGCGCTTCTTGTGGGCGAGCTGCGTCAGGCGCGTGTCGAGCGCCTGCAGGTCGAGCATGCGCCACTGCTTTGCGAGGTCGGCTTTCATTCCTGGCTCCCAGAGTCCGGTGTCGAGTCGGTTGTCGAGTGGGTGCTGCCGACGAGGAAATCCCACGGATCGGTGCGCACTGTGCAGATGTCGGTGTCAACTGTAAGTCCGTCGCAGGCCAGGCGCTCCCGCAGCCGGTCGGCGGCTGCGTCGAGCCAGAGCGACTCGGTGGCCCAGTGGCCCGCGTCGATAAGGTAGGGCGGCCCGCCTCGCGCCTCTTCGCGCGCCTCGATGGCGGGGTGGTGACGCAGGTCGGCGGTCACGTAGACGTCCGCACCCGAGCGTCGCACGGCCTCGAAACGGTCGTCGCCGGCACCACCCAGGACGGCGACCCGACGGACCTGTGCTTTCGCTTCCCCACTGACCCGGATGCCGACCGGGGCAGGCGGCAGTGCGGACGCAAGATGCTCGGCGAAAGCCTTGAGCGACAACGGTTGCGGCAGGTCGCCGACGCGCCCGATGGGCTGGCCGTCCTCGTCGTCGAGGGCCTCGCAGTCATCCGGTAGACCGCACGCGGCCGCCAGCGCGTCGTTGACGCCGGGCCGCGCCACGTCGGCGTTGGTGTGCGCGCAGTACAGCGCCATGTCGGCGACCACCAGGGAGGTGATCGCCGCACCCTTGGCCGTGGTGGTGGCGACCGAGTTGATGCCGCGCAGCAGCAGAGGGTGGTGGGTGACCAACAGGTCGATGACGTCGTCCCGCGCTTGTTCGATGACGGCCAGCGTCGGGTCGACCGCGAACCTGATGCGCTGCACGGGTTGTTCGGGGTCTCCGGTCACCAGGCCGACGCGGTCCCAGGAGGCGGCGGTCGAGCTCGGGAAGAACTCCTCGAGCACCGAGATGACCTGCGCCAGAGTGGGACTCGTCGGGTCGGAAGTCATGGGTTCCTTCGAGCGGTTCGGGTTTGCGGGCGTCGCCAAGCCTACGGGTCGGGTGGCCGTCGAGTGTCACCGTGGTTTCGACACCGGACGCTGCTCCTTCGTCGCTGCATCCAGGCTCAACCAGCGGGAAAGGTGGGCCCCTGCGCCACGGAGCAGCGAAGGTGTGTGTAGCGAGCGAGGTTGGACCGCGAAGCCGGTGGTGGCACCTGGGCGACCACACTGGAAGGCTCAAGCCGCGGAACGGCGAAGGCGGGCAGCCGCCACGAAGTGAGCGGCTGCCCGCCTTCACGCCGAGGGAGCGGCAAATGTCATCGAGTGGGCCCGGCCGGCCTCGAACCGACGACACCCGCGGTGTAAACGCGGTGCTCTACCAACTGAGCTACAGGCCCTCGCCACGCACCGTCGGGTGCGGAGCTCGGTCAAGGGTAATGGGGTTCAGGACAGCTTCGCGACGGCCTCGTCGTAGCCGGCGAAGTCGCGGGCTTCGCCCGGGCCGTTGACCTGCGACCAGGTGATCGTGGCGCTGCCGTCGATGAGGAAGGTGCCGCGGATGGCCATGCCGGCGTCCTCGTTGAACACCCCGTAGTCCTGGGCGATCGAACCGTGCGGCCAGAAGTCGGACAGCAACGGAAAGTCGTAACCCTGGTCGTCCGCCCAGGCGCGCTGGGTGAACATCGGGTCGCAGGAGATTCCGACGACCTGCACCTTGTCGTTCGCGAAGCGCGACAGGTCATCGCGGATGGAGCACAGTTCGCCGGTGCAGATGCCGGAGAACGCGAACGGGTAGAACACCAGGAGCAGTGCTTTTTCGGAGGTCAGACCGGTGAGGGTCTGCTCCTGGCCGAACTGGTCCTTGGCGGTGAACGCGGCAGCCTGTTCGCCGACCTGCTTGGGGGAAGTCATGTGTCGCCTCTTCTCAGCGTTGCTTCTGGTGGCCGCCCTGGACCAGTTTGGTGGCGATCCAGTCGCCGGCTTTCGCGGTCGAACTCGCCTTGAGTCCAACGGTTTTCGCCGCCTCTTCGATGTCTGCGGCCTGAACGTGTTCCGGGTGGCCGGCCTTCGGCACCAACACGACCAGGAAACCCTTGTCGGCCAGCATGGCGAGTGCGTCGACACAGTCGTCGATGAGATCACCGTCGCCGTCGCGCCACCACAGCAGTACCGCGTCGACGACGCCGTCGAACTGGTCCTCCTCGAGGGCCGATCCGATGAGGTCCTCGACGTTCTCCCGGAGGGCGTCCTCGACGTCCTCGTCCCAACCGATCTCGAGTACGACCTGTCCTTCGGTGAACCCGATGCGGTTCGCCCAGGTGCCGCCGCCTGCGTCGTTAGCCATGTTCCTTCCCAGAGTGTTCGATTGCACCACCCGCTCGATCGTGCGCCGGTGATGCCGCCCCACGGTAGTGGACGAGCGGCGCCGACTGCGATCACCGCACGAATCGGGTCAGATCGGGCATATATGCCCACGTACTAGAAGGTAACCGGACTCGCTTGTACGTACACGCCTTCCGCGGTGTTTGATGGAGATTGCGAATCATGTACGCGAAGGAGCCAATCGTGTCACCAGAGCCTGCCAAGGGCCCGATCCTCAACGGTCTACCCAGCCAACTTCCGGACGTCGATCCGGAAGAGACGCAGGAATGGTTGGAGTCCCTCGACGGGATCATCGACGCCGGCGGTCGCAACCGCGCGCGTTACGTCATGCTCAAGTTGCTTGAGCGAGCTCGCGAACGCCAGGTGGGCATCCCGTCGTTGACGACGACCGACTACATCAACACCATCCCTCCGGAGGGCGAACCGTGGTTCCCCGGTGACGAGGAGGTCGAGCGCCGCTACCGCGCCTGGCTGCGCTGGAACGCTGCGATCATGGTGCACCGCGCCCAGCGTCCTGAGATCAGCGTCGGTGGACACATCTCGTCCTACGCATCGGCCGCGACGCTGTACGAAGTGGGCTTCAACCACTTCTTCCGCGGCAAGGACCACCCCGGCGGCGGCGACCAGGTCTTCTTCCAGGGCCACGCCTCCCCCGGCATGTACGCCCGCGCCTTCCTCGAAGGCCGCCTGTCCGAGGACCAGCTCAACGGATTCCGCCAGGAGAAGTCGCACTTCATCGACGGCAAGCCGTTCGGTCTGCCGTCGTACCCACACCCGCGGAACATGCCCGACTTCTGGGAGTTCCCGACGGTGTCGATGGGTATCGGTCCGATGAACGCGATCTACCAGGCGCAGTTCAACCGCTACCTGCACAACCGCGGCATCAAGGACACCAGCGACCAGCACGTGTGGGCGTTCCTCGGTGACGGCGAGATGGACGAGCCGGAGTCGCGCGGTCTCCTGCAGCTGGCGGCCGGCGAGGAGCTCGACAACCTGACGTTCGTCGTCAACTGCAACCTGCAGCGGCTCGACGGCCCGGTGCGCGGAAACGGCAAGATCATCCAGGAGCTCGAGTCGTTCTTCCGCGGCGCCGGCTGGAACGTCATCAAGACGGTCTGGGGACGCGGCTGGGACCCGTTGCTCGCTGCCGACCGCGATGGCGCCCTGGTCAACCTGATGAACACCACGTCCGACGGCGACTACCAGACCTTCCGCGCCAACGACGGAAAGTACGTCCGCGACAACTTCTTCGGACGCGACCCTCGTACCAAGGCGATGGTCGCCGACTGGAGCGACGAGGACGTCTGGTGGCGCCTCAAGCGTGGTGGCCACGACTACCGGAAGGTCTACGCGGCGTACAAGGCGGCGACCGAGCACCACGGTCAGCCGACGGTCATCCTCGCCAAGACGATCAAGGGCTACAGCCTGGGCACCCACTTCGCGGGGCGCAATGCGACCCACCAGATGAAGAAGCTCACGCTGGACGACCTCAAGATGTTCCGCGACTCGCTCAAGATCCCGATCTCGGACGCGCAGTTGGAGGAGAACCCCTACCTGCCGCCGTACTACCACCCGGGTGAGAACGACGAGGCGATCAAGTACATGCGTGAGCGCCGCGCTGCCCTCGGTGGTGGCCTGCCCTCGCGCCGCACGAAGTCGAAGGAGATCAGCCTTCCGGCCGACTCTGCGTACGCCCAGGCCAAGAAGGGCTCGGGCAAGCAGATGGTCGCAACGACCATGGCGTTCGTCCGCATCCTGAAGGACATGATGCGCGACAAGGAGTTCGGCAACCGGATCGTGCCGATCATCCCGGACGAGGCACGTACGTTCGGCATGGACGCGTTCTTCCCGACGCTGAAGATCTACAACCCGCACGGCCAGAACTACAAGTCGGTCGACGCCGAGCTGATGCTCGCGTACAAGGAGTCGGAGCAGGGACACATCCTGCACACCGGCATCAACGAGGCGGGTTCGGTGGCTGCGTTCACGGCTGCCGGCTCGGCCTACGCGACGCACGACGTGCCGATGATCCCGATCTACATCTTCTACTCGATGTTCGGGTTCCAGCGCACCGGAGACAGCATTTGGGCGGCCGCCGACCAGATGGCGCGCGGGTTCATGATCGGCGCCACCGCCGGTCGTACCACGCTGACCGGCGAGGGTCTGCAGCACGCCGACGGTCACAGCCTGCTGCTGGCGTCGACCAACCCGGCCGTCGTGGCTTATGACCCTGCGTACGCGTACGAGATCGCGCACATCATGCAGAACGGTGTGGAGCGCATGTACGGCGACGAACCGGAGAACGTCATTTACTACATGACGGTCTACAACGAGCCGATGCAGCAGCCGGCCGAGCCGGACGACCTGGACGTCGAAGGTCTGCTCAAGGGCATCTACAAGGTGTCCGAGGGCAGCACCGAGGGTGTCGGTGACGACGCACGTCGCGTGCAGTTGCTCGCGTCCGGTGTCGGTGTGCCGTGGGCGCTCGAGGCGCAGCAGTTGCTCAAGGACGACTGGGGCGTCGTCGCCGACGTCTGGTCGGTGACCTCGTGGGGCGAACTGCGCCGCGACGGCCTGGCCGCCGACGAGCACAACTTCCTGCACCCGGACGAGGAACCGCGGATCCCGTTCATCACGCAGAAGTTGCAGGGTGCTCCGGGTCCGGTCGTGGCAACGTCCGACTGGATGCGCACCGTGCAGGACCAGGTTCGCCAATGGGTTCCTCAGGAGTTCGCCTCGCTGGGTGCCGACGGGTTCGGTTTCTCCGACACCCGTCCGGCTGCACGACGTTTCTTCCACATCGACGGTCCGTCGATGGCGGTGCGTGCGCTGCAGATGCTGGTCGAGCGCGGTGAGCTGGACGAGAGCTACCCGAAGAAGGCCGCCGAGAAGTACCAGCTGCTCGACGTCCGCGCGGGTACCTCCGGCAACGCGGGCGGCGACGCCTGACTTCGCGACACCGATCGATGAAGCCCCCCGGCACATGCCGGGGGGCTTCATCATGATCGACCGGGACCGGGGGTCAGGGTGCCTCGATGCCGAGCGTCAGTTCACGCGAGAGCACACCGAGGTCGGGGTTGTCGGTGAAGATGCCGTCGATGCCGGTCTTCCACAGTTGCGCGAAGAAGTCGAGCACGCGACCGTAGTCGGCCGGGTTCGTGCCGATGCGGTAGTCGGCGGGAAGGAAGGTGTTCTCCGCGCGGACCGTCCACGGGCAGACCGTGAGGCCGTTGGCGTGCGCGTCGGCGACCAGCGAGGTGGGCTTGCCGAGGGTGCCGTCGGAGTTCCAGGCGATGACGCGCTTGGTGTCCGGGCCGACGCCGTCGATGTACTTGGCCCACTCCTTCATGCCCGAGCGGGACAGCAACTGGTCGTAGCTGCGGGTGTCACCGTACGGCGTGCCCTTGACCGTGGCGAGGAAGACCAACGGCGCCTTGACCCGCATCTCGGTCCGCAGATCGATCAGGTTCTGCAGTTCGAACGACTGGATGAAGATCGGGGCCTTGGGCGAGTCGAGACGGAAACGACGGATGAGACGAACAAGCCTCTCCTCCAACGGGTTTCCCATCTCCCGGAAGTACGTCGGGTGCTTGGTCTCGGGGTAGACCCCGATGACACGACCGAGCTCACGCGACAGTTTCTCGCGCAGCTTCAGCACCTCCTCGAAGGTCGGGATCTGCCACAGACCGTCGTACGCGGTGTTCTCCTGCCGCAGTTCCGGCAGGCGCTCCACCGCTCGCAGCGTGCGCAGTTCGGCGAGGGTGAAGTCCTCGGCGAACCATCCGGTGACCGGGACACCATCCAGACTCTTGGTGGTCTTGCGGGAGGCGAACTCCGGGCGTTCGGCAACGTCCGTGGTGCCACCGATCTCCGGCTCGTGCCGACAGACCAGCACGCCGTCCTTGGTGATGACCAGGTCGGGCTCGATGAAGTCGGCGCCCATCCGGGCGGCGAGGGTGTACGCGGCAAGTGTGTGCTCGGGGCGATAGCCGGACGCACCTCGGTGTCCGACGACGATCGGACCCTTGCGGCGGGGTCCACGTCGGTGGCCGGAGTCGGCGTACGCGGGGTCGGTCAGGGCGGGGGCAGCAACAGCGGATGCGGCGCCGGCGGCGACGAGGCCGGCGAAAGAACGTCGATTCATGAATCCATGCCAGCCCATCAAGTCGCTGTAGGGGTGACATCGAGGTGTCCAATCGACGAACGGTCGCCCGTTTTGGTAAAGGTTCTACAAATAAGCTGGCCCCATGCCCCAGCCCCGCAGCACCCAGCGCCGACTCGAGGCCGCAGCCGGTGGCCTCGCAACGACCGCGGTGCAGCGGATGGAGGACGAACTGCCTTGGTACCGGGCGCTGCCCGCCGAGGACCGGTCCTGGGTGGGCATGGTCGCCCATGCGGGCATCGCGGCCTTCATCGCCTGGCACGCCGACCAAGACACGTTGCCCCCGATCGCGGCCGACGTCTTCGGCACCGCGCCGCGTGAACTCACTCGATCGATCACGCTCCAGCAGACCCTCGACCTCGTCCGCACCACGATCGATGTCGTCGAACAGGCCGTGCCCGAGGTCGCTGAGCCGGACGAGCGAGTCGAGATGCGCGCCGCGGTGCTCACCTATTCACGCGAAGTCGCGTTCGCGTGCGCCCACGTGTACGCGCAGGCCGCCGAGACCCGCGGCGCGTGGGACGCGCGACTGGAGTCGTTGGTGCTCGACGCGGTGCTGCGCGCCGAGGCCGACGAGGCGTTGCGCTCGCGGGTGTCGGCGCTGGGCTGGGACGAGGTCAAGGACATTGTGGTGATCGCCGGGAACGCACCCCCCGGTGCGGGCAGCGAGACGGTGGACGCCGTTCGCCGGGTCTCGACCCGGATCGGTGCCGAAGCGCTGGCCGCTGTGCAGGGACGTAGGCTCATCGCCATCCTCGGCAATGTCGCCGACCCCATGCCGGTCGCCGGTGACCTGGCCGACCTCTGGGCGCCCGGCCCGGTCGTCGTCGGCCCGCTGGTTCCGCATCTGTACGCGGCCGGACGCAGTGCCAGGGCCGCGCAATCCGGGTATGTCGCGGCGGCCGCTTGGCCGAATGCACCGCGTCCCTGTCACGCCGAAGAACTGCTCGCCGAACGCGCACTCGGCGGCGACCACCGCGCCCGGCGACAGCTCACCGACCGGGTCGACGAAGCACTCGAACGACGTGCCGGCACCCGGGAAACCGTGATGGCCTACCTGGAGAACGGCAGTCTCGAGGCGACCGCACGTGCGCTGTTCGTGCACCCCAACACGGTCCGCTACCGGCTCGGCAAGTTCGAGCAGGACAGCGGCTACGACATCACCGATTCCCGTGACGCCTTCGCCGTCCGGCTCGGTGCCATGTATGCCGTGTTGCCATCTCCGTCCGAGCGTCGTTGACGATTCCTACAAAGACGGACCGCCGACTTTCGTCGGTTTCGGTGACCTGCTCCCCCACGGTCGGCAAGGGAGAGTTGAGGACGTGCTCGCAATCGTCTGCCCTGGACAGGGCTCCCAGACCCCCGGCTTCCTGGCTCCCTGGCTCGAACTGCCCGGCTTCCAAGACCGTCTGAACTGGCTCTCCGCCGTCGCCGCAATGGACCTGGTGGAGCACGGCACGACGTCCGACGCCGACACCATCAAGGACACCGCAGTCGCGCAGCCGCTCATCGTCGGCGCCGGCCTGGTTTCCTTGTTGGCCCTGTTCAGTCACCCGGCCGACGGCTTCCGCCTGGTCGGGGCCGGCGCCGGTCACTCCGTCGGTGAGATCACCGCCGCATCCGCTGCGGGCGTGCTGTCGGCGGAGCAGGCAATGGTGTTCGTCCGTGAGCGCGGCAAAGGCATGGCAGCTGCGAGCGCCGTCCTGCCGACCGGGATGGCCGCCGTCGTCGGTGGCACAGAGGATGAAGTGTTGTCGGTGCTCGACAAGCACGGGCTGACACCGGCCAACCGCAACGGTGGCGGACAGATTGTCGCCGCCGGCACGATGGAGCAGTTGGACGCGCTGAAGGCCGACCCGCCGGCCAAGGCTCGCGTGATCCCGCTGCAGGTCGCCGGTGCATTCCACACCGAGCACATGGGGTCGGCCGTCGAACAACTGGGCGGATACGCCCGTGCGATGTCGACCCACGATCCCCGCGTCGCCCTGGTCTCGAACAAGGACGGGCAGGTCGTGCACAGTGGCGTCGACGTGCTGCGCCGCCTGGTGACCCAGGTCAGCAGCCCGGTGCGCTGGGACCTCACGATGGAGACGCTCGTCGGGATGGGTGTCACCGGCATCATCGAGATCCCGCCGGCAGGCACCCTGGTCGGTCTCGCCAAACGCGGCATGCCGGGCGTCGAGGCACTGGCCCTGAAGTCGCCCGACGACCTCGACGCCGCTCACCGGATGATCCGGGAGCACGGGGACCCGCAGCAGGCGATGGACCCCACCTGGCGCCTGGTCATCTCGCCCGCCAAGGGCACGGTCACGATCGCCGACCTCACCGCCGGCGAGGACGTCCGACCCGGCACCGAGATCGCGACGGTCAACACCCTGCGCGACTCCTACCCGGTCAGCGCACTGCACGGCGGACAGGTGCTGGAGTGGCTGGTCGACGACGGCGATCCCGTCGCACCCGGCCAACCGATCCTTCGCCTCTACCCGACGGAACTGTGATGAATTCCCCTGTGTCCCAACCCAAGAAAACCGGCAAACTCCAGGTCGCCGACAGCGTCCGACACTCGCGCATCCTCGGAGTGGGCGCCTACCGCCCCGACCGAGTGGTCACCAACGACGAGATCTGCCAGTTCATTGACTCCTCCGACCAGTGGATCCGCGAACGCTCGGGCATCATCACCCGGCGCATCGCCGGTGACCACGAGACCGTCACCTCGATGGCCGAAGCCGCATCACGCGAGGCGGTCGCGAACGCCGGGATGGACATGAGCCAGATCGACGCGGTGCTGGTCGCAACGGTCAGCCACCCGTACCAGACACCCGCCGCGGCACCGTTGATCGCGACGAACCTGGGAATCAACGGTGTGCCGGCCTTCGACATCTCCGCCGCGTGTGCCGGGTACTGCTACGGCATCAGCCTGGCCAACGACATGGTGCGCTCGGGCAGTGCCCGCAACGTCCTGGTGATCGGCGTGGAGAAGCTGTCGGATTTCACCGACAAGTACGACCGCGGCACCGCCTTCATCTTCTCCGACGGAGCCGGTGCAGCGGTGGTCGGCGCGTCCGACACCCCGGGCATCGGACCCACCGTCTGGGGATCGGACGGGGAACAGTGGGATGTCATCTCCCAGCGTGAGTCCTGGCTCGACATCCGGCGTTCGTGGGAGAACGAACCCGGCGACCAGCGCACCTGGCCGACGATCGGAATGGCCGGCCAGTCGGTGTTCCGTTGGGCGGTGTGGGGCATGGCCCCGGTTGCTCAGAAGGCATTGGACGCCGCCGGCATCACCGCCGACGACCTGGACGCATTCATCCCGCACCAGGCGAACATGCGGATCATCGACGCGATGATCAAGCAGTTGAAGCTGCCTGCCGACATCCCCGTCGCCCGCGACATCGCCGAGCAGGGCAACGCGTCCGCCGCCTCGGTCCCGCTCGCGACCGAGCGCATGCTGCGCGAGGGCGAAGCCCCCCACGGTGGGCTGGCATTGCAGATCGGATTCGGTGCCGGTCTGGTCTATGCCGCCCAGGTGATCGAACTCCCGTAAACCCCCGTCGGCTCGGCGGGCAAACCGGGTCAGCCCCGAGTTTCCCTGAACCACAGGGAAACACATCACGAAACAAGGAGTTGTCGAAGATGGCACAGAGCGACCAGGAGATCCTCGAGGGCCTCGCTGAGATCGTCAACGAGGAGACCGGCCTCGACACCAAGGAGGTGCAGGTCGACAAGTCGTTCACCGAGGACCTCGACATCGACTCGCTGTCGATGATGACGATCGTCGTCAACGCCGAGGAGAAGTTCGGTGTGCGCATCCCCGACGACGAGGTCAAGAACCTCACCACCGTTGGCGACGCCGTCACCTATATCAAGAACGCCCAGGGCTGACCGGTCGGGGAGCCGGTCGGCGTCTTCGGGCCGGCTCCCCCACCCGCTGCCGCACCACTCACCGAACCACGCACAGCACTCGCACGCGCGCCACAACCACGAGGAGTACGCACCCCATGAGCGCAGACAAGCGCATCGTCGTCACCGGAGTCGGCGCCACCACACCCCTGGGTGGCACGGCGACCGAGACGTGGGACGCACTGCTGGCCGGACGTTCCGGAGCCCGCACCATCGAAGCCGACTGGGTGCAGCAGTACGAGCTGCCCACCACTTTCGCCGCGTCCATCGCCCAGGATCCTGGTGAGGTGCTCGCGCGTGTGGAGACGCGCCGCATGGACCCGTCCGCGCAGTACGCACTCGTGGCGACCCGTGAGGCCTGGGCCGACGCCGGCGAGCCCCAGGTCGACCCGGAGCGTCTCGGCGTCGCGATCGGCACCGGTATCGGTGGCGTCCACACGCTGCTGTCGCAGTACGACGTGATGAAGGAAAAGGGCGCGCGTCGCATCTACCCCCTGACGGTTCCGATGCTGATGCCGAACACCGCGTCCGGCAATGTCTCCCTCGAACTCGGCGCGCGCGCCGGAGCACACACCACGGTTTCCGCCTGTGCGTCCGGAGCTGAGGCGATGGGTTACGCCGCGGAGATGATCCGTGCGGGCCGCGCCGATGTCGTCGTCGCCGGTGGCACAGAGGCCGCGATCCACGCGTTGACCATCGGCGGTTTCAGCGCGATGCAGGCATTGTCCAAGCGCAACGACGACCCGGCGGCTGCATCGCGGCCGTACGACGTCGATCGTGACGGCTTCGTCATGGGTGAAGGTGCTGCGGTGATCGTGCTGGAGACCTACGAGCACGCGAAAGCACGCGGCGCGAAGATCTACGCCGAGTTCGCATCCATCGGGATGTCCGCCGACGCACACCACATCACCGCACCCGAACCGGAAGGTTCCGGCGCCAGCCGTGCGATGAACGAGGCTGTACAGCGAGCAGGCCTGTCGCACAAGGATGTTGCGCATATCAACGCGCACGCCACCTCGACTCCGGTCGGTGACATCGCCGAGTCGAACGCGATCCGTCGCACCTTCGGCGACGCGACCGACAACATCGCCGTCACCGCCACCAAGTCGATGACCGGACACCTGCTGGGTGCTGCCGGCGCACTCGAAGGACTGCTGACTGTCCTGTCGGTGCACCACCGCCTGGTTCCGGCCACGATCAACGTCGACAACCAGGACCCCGAGATCGTCCTCGATGTCGTCAAGGGTGAGCATCGCAAGCTTCCGGACGGCGACATCGCTGCCCTCAACAACTCGTTCGGATTCGGCGGTCACAACGTCGCCATGATGGTGAAGAGCCTCTGATGGCACGTCAGCCCAACGAAGCGTCCGCCGCCGCGTCCGCCTCGGCCAAGCCGAAAGTCGACCGGGAGAACGATCCCCGTAACCCGCGCAAGCGTCTGGAGCAGTTCTTCGACGCCGGCACGCTCGAACTGATCACCGACGAGGACACCAGTGGTGTGTTGGTCGGTGTCGGTGACGTGGAGGGTGCGCGCGCCGTGGCTTTCGCCTCTGACGCCACCATCCAGGGTGGCGCGATGGGCGTCGAGGGTTGCAAGGCGATCCTGGTGGCCTACGAGCGTGCGCTGGCCGACGAGGTGCCGGTCGTGGGGTTGTGGCACTCCGGCGGCGCCCGCCTGGCCGAAGGCGTCGTATCGCTGCACGCGGTGGGCGAGGTCTTTGCGATCATGACCCGCGCGTCCGGCAAGATCCCGCAGATCTCGATCGTGATCGGTCCTGCTGCGGGCGGTGCCGCGTACGGTCCCGCGCTCACCGACATCGTGATCCTGGGGCCCGACGGACGCGTGTTCGTCACCGGCCCGGATGTCGTGCGTTCGGTGACGGGCGAGCAGGTGGACGCGCTACGCCTGGGCGGCCCGGAGCCGCACGGACGTCGTTCCGGTGTCGTCCACGTCGTCACCGACTCGACCGAGGAGGCGTACGAGCGTGGCCGCCAGCTCGTGGATCTGCTTGCCGCACAGGGCGAGATGGACGTGGACAGCGTGGAGGACCGCGACCTCGCTGCCACGCTGCCTGAGTCTGTGAAGCGTGCGTACGACGTTCATCCGCTGATTGCGGACCTGCTGGACGAGGGTGCCGATTCCCTCGAGTTGCATCCGCGTTGGGCACCGAACATCGTGACGACCCTCGGCCGCCTCGGCGGTCGGACCGTCGGTGTCATCGCGAACAACCCGATGCGCTTGGGCGGGTGCCTCGACTCCTCCTCGGCGGAGAAGGCGGCCCGGTTCGTGCGGATGTGCGACGCGTTCGGCGTGCCGCTGGTCGTGCTGGTCGACGTGCCCGGCTACCTGCCCGGCGTCGGCCAGGAATGGGATGGCGTCGTGCGCCGCGGAGCCAAGCTGCTGCATGCGTTCGCCGAAGCCGTGGTGCCTCGGGTGACGCTGGTGACCCGCAAGACCTACGGCGGCGCGTACATCGCGATGAACTCCCGATCGCTCGGTGCGACAAGGGTTTTCGCCTGGCCCGACGCCGAGATCGCGGTCATGGGCCACGTCGCCGCAGTACGCATCCTGCACCGCCGCCGACTGGCGGAGGTCGACGAGGCCGAGCGCCCCGGCGTCGAGAACCAGTTGGCCGACGAGCACGCCAAGCTCGCCGGCGGGCTCCCCCGAGCGATGGAGATCGGCGTGATCGACGAGGCGGTCGAGCCGTCCGCGACCAGGTCTGCGCTGGCGGCGGCCATCGCGTCCGCACCGGCCCGGCGGGGGCAACACGGCAACATCCCGCTCTGAGTCATTGCACACAGAAGCCCTGCACCGGATCTCGGTGCAGGGCTTCTGTTTTCACGCTCAGCTCACGCGGTGCAGCCAGCGGACGGTCGCGCCGTCACCGGCGTACCGGAAGGGTTCGAGCTCTTGGTCCCATGCGACTCCCAGGAGTTCGGCCATCTCGGCACGGAACTGGTCGGGGTCGCCCTTGCTCGCGGCGAGCGCAGAGCGCAGCCGGTCCTCATTGACGACGGCGTCGCCGTTGGCCGAGGTCCAGGTGTGGTGGATGCCGAGGGCCGGGGTGTGAGACCAGCGCGAGCCGTCACAGCCGGGGCTGGGTTCCTCGGTGATCTCGAAACGTACGTGCTCCGAGCCGCGCAGAGCACTGGCGAGTTTGGCGCCGGTACCGGGTTCCCCCATCCAGGACAACTCGGTGCGGACGAGGCCGGGCGCCATCGGCTGGCCGGTCCAGTCGATGCGGACGGCAGAACCGAGGACGTTCTCCAACGCCCAACTGATGTGTGGGCACAACGCAGTCGGAGTCGAGTGAATGAACACGACTCCGCGCGTGACACGCGAATTCACCGCAGACATCCGGGCCTCCTAGCTGTGCGAGGGACGTCTTCCCCAACGGCCTCGCAGTGGCCCATGTCAACGGCAGTGAAGTTGTTGTGGCCATTGTGCCCCAAATTCGTAACTTCCGCACCATCGGTCACAGCCGATGACCTTAACGGCGCTCAGCTCGACGCCCGATCCGGCGCGCCGACGTCAGCGTCGTTTGGCGAGCGAGGCGATGGCGGTGCCGAACACCACCAACCCCGCAATCCCGCAGAACGTGAGTCCGGCCCCGGCATCGAGCGGACTCGGTTCGTCGTCCGTGCCGGTCACGTATCCCATCATCGCCGCCCACAACAGTCCACCCAGCAGGCACACGAACAGCGCGACGATGCCCCACGCCAGATGTCCCTTGCCGAGTGCTTGCGGCAGGCCCAGCATCAGCAGAACGACCGTGACGCCGAGTAGTACCTCTGCCAGCCCTGCGGACGCCGGCTCGACGTTGTAGTTGAGCTCGGCCCATTCGAGATTGAATGCGTTCCAGCTCTGCCCGTTCATCGACGCCCACGGCATGAACAGGCTGGCGAGGATCACCACACACATGATGATCCAGGTCCAGCCGATTCCCTTGGCCGTGCCGTCGGCCGGGCGCTCCCGGTTGATCGGTGGAGCGAATCCGTACGCCGGTTGCCCGTACGGTGCGCCGTACCCGTGGCTCGCAACGGCCGAGCCGCCGTGCATTCTCGGATCCGATGACGGGCGGTAGGTCTGCGCCGCAGACGGCGGCATGGACGACGGCATGGACGACGGCATGGACGTCGGTCCGGCGTACGGCGCATGGGTCGGCTGCACCGGAAACCGGCCGGGTGTCGAACTGAGGCCACCCCGCAGTGCGCGGGCGTACTCCCCCACCCCGTGTGGACGCTGGTAGGCGCCCTTGGCGAGACCGTGCATGACCGCGTCCCGGACTCCGGACGGGACGTGCGCAGGCAACTGCGGCGGCGATTCGTTGATGTGCTTCATCGCCAGTGTCACAGCCGAATCGGCCTGGAACGGTCGACCGCCGGTGAGGGCCTCGTACGTGACTACCGCGAGCGCGTACAGGTCGGCCTGGCCGTCGACGTCGTGTCCGAGCGCCGCTTCCGGCGCGAGGTACTGCGCGGTGCCGAGCACCTCTCCGGTGCGGGTCATCTTCGCCTCGCCGAGTGCGCGGGCGATGCCGAAGTCGGTGAGTTTCACCGTGCCCTTCTCGGTGACCAGAATGTTGGCCGGCTTCACATCACGGTGGACCACACCTGCCTCGTGCGCCGCCTCGAGCCCTGCGGCTGCCTGGCCGACGAGTGATACGACCTGCTCGGGCGGTAGTCCACCTCGACGATCTATGAGGTCTGCGAGGGATGTACCGCGGACGTACTCCATGACCAGATAGTCGGTGCCGGCGTCACGTCCGAAGTCGTGCACCTGCGCGATGTTGGGGTGGCTCAGCCGAGCGGCGGTGCGCGCTTCGTGATGGAAGCGCTGTGCGAACTCAGGGGCTTCGGCAAGCTCGCGTCTGATGACCTTCACCGCAACCGTGCGATCGAGCACGGCGTCGTGCGCCACCCAGACCTCCCCCATGCCACCGCCGGCGATCCGCGAACGCAACTCGTACCGTCCGCCGAGCGTCTCCCCCGGTCTCACGATCGCGCCTCCCCGTCGTGGCTGTCTTTGTGCCCAAGCATGCACCACGCGGGCGTGCCTACCCGGCGGCACGCTGAGACCGCAAACCGATTGAGCTCCTCCGTTGCGAGTGTGCTCGACGCCCCGACCCGACGCCGCCTGACCTGGGATCCACCGCACGGCACCGGCTGACGGCCGGCGTCGCCGCTCCCGTACCCTCGTCTACCGGTCAGGTTCTCGTCCGCTCATCAACGCACCGGCTGTCCCGAGGTGGACGGAGGATCTGACCGGCCCGGATCGCCGGGCGCGGGGCGGTAGCTCAGCCGGTCAGAGCAGCGGACTCATAATCCGTCGGTCCTGGGTTCAAGCCCCAGTCGCCCTACAGACATCGCATTGCGACGTTTGGTACCTGCCGTGCGGTCTTCGGTTGATGCCTGACAGAGGTTCCGGCTGTTCATCGACAGTGTCGCGCGACGCGTCCGTTCCGATGGGAGAACTGTTCATGACTGTGATGGGTTGGGATTCGGGACGGTGGACCAACGAACCCGAGCGCACCAGCGTCGACGGTGCAGGATTACGTGTGACTGCACGGAAGGGCTCGGACGCCTGGCGGACGACGTCCTACGGGTTCGTACGCAGTAGCGAGCACGCTCTGCTCGCGCCGTTCGAGCAGGACACCGCGGTCGAGGTGAGCTTCGTTCTCGACTTCAGCGAGCAGTTCGACCAGGCCGGGATCTTCGTGCGCGCCGACGAGGCGACGTGGATCAAGGCCGGCGTTGAACACAGCGACGGGACGAACTCCCTCGGTGCCGTCGTCACTCGCAACGTGTCCGACTGGTCGCTCGCACGGGTCCCCGACTGGGATGGCCGAGAGGTGACCATCCGTGCGAGTCGGTCCGGCGATGCGCTCACCGTGCGTGCTCGTGCCGACGAAGAGCCCTGGCAGCTCGTCCGCGTCGCCCCACTGAATCCTCAAGCGGTGCTGTCGGCCGGACCGTACTGCTGTGCGCCCTCGCGGGAGGGCTTCACGGTTCAGTTCACCTCGTGGAGGGTCACTGCCGCGGACGCCGGCCTGCACCCGGAGCACTGAGAACCACCGTCTGGTGACTCATCGCACTGTCCGTACTGCCTGGCGAAAGCCTCGAGCCATGGGGTCGACGAACACGTCGCTGCCCTAAGCGGCGATGTTGCCGTCTTCGTCGACCCAGAGTGCGCCGCCGTCGACCCAGTCTCGGAACTGCTGCCAAGCTTGATCGTCTCCTGGCGGCGGTGGACCGAACCAGGGTCGCTGATCCTGTTGGGCCGCAACCGAATCGGCCTGCGGGTCAGGGGACGGGTGTTGTTCCCGCCATTCGTTCAAGTGACGGTCGTAGGAGCCGGCGGTGTAATCCCACACCACCTCTCCGTCGATGAGACGGCCGGCGAGCCGGTCGCGATGCACGACCGTGTGGTGTCCGCCGCACAGCAGCGCGGAGTTGTCCAGGCTGGTCGGGCCACCGTCGACCCAGTGGATCAGGTGGTGACCGTCGCACCAGAACGCCGGGGCGGTACACCCGCCGAAGGTGCACTGCTGATCACGCACCCACAACGCTTTCAACATCTCCCGGGTGACGAACCGCTCCGAACGACCCGCGTCCAGGATCCGCCCGAACGCATCCCGCACCAACGGCATGACCTGGCCATCACACGCCAGCTTGCGGACGGTCTCCGATCCGAGCAACATGCCGGTATCGAGACCGCCGAGCACTCGTCCCGCACCGCGCCCGTCGCGCAACCGCTCCTCGTCCACCACCACAACCACGGTTGACTTCGTCGAGGCTCCCGGCAGCACCGCCGACGACAACCCACGACGCAGAGCCTCGATCAAGGCCTGTCCGCGACGCTGGGCGAACGTACGCGTGTCCCGTTCACCATCCGGACCAGGGACCGGTTTGCTCAGCGGCCCAATCGCCGCTTCGAGGATTGCCCGTGACTCGTTGTCGAGCGCCAGATCGTACTCGGTGATGCCGTCGTTCTCCACACCTCGGCTGAGTTCCACCCGGGTCCGGCGCTTGTCCTGATCCCGCTGGAACTCCCGCGACCCGAACCTGGACAACAGTTCCGGGCGGACCATCTTCACGCCGTCCGGACCGTGCCGGCGCCCCATGATCAACAGAGCTTCGGTGACCGACTCCATCGCACCGGGGATGACCTCGGCCCGCAGCTTCTCCATCTCGCGCAGGATCGTCGCGCCCGTCCTGGGAGAGAACTCCGCATCGATCACCGCTGTACCGACGCGCTGCCGATCACCTCGGGTGTTCGCGGCCAGGGCACACGCCGCCACGTCCGCCGCACCACCCTCGGCAGTGGTCGGTGCGTGCTCCCGCACCCACGCCGTCGTCCCCGGTGAGGTCGATGCGACGATCTCACCCCGCCCCGCAGCCTCCGCCGTCGCAGCGACACGAGCGGCCGCAGCGACCCGCATCAGGTCGTCGAGATCGCCGACGAACTCCCTCAGCTCCGCACCCGACGCCTGGAAAAGCGACGACGCGATGTTCTTCAGCGCGGCCCGGGCATCACCGATCGACTCGCGACGATCCGCGAAACCGGTAATCTGTCCGACCTGCATGGAACCAACCTAGGCGCCACCACCGACAACCCCCTGACCTGCGAAAACGCATCTTCACAACCACGCTGCGCCGCGCAGAACACCATCCGTGACTCGTCCCATTTCGGTGTCCCCCAGCAGTCGCTCGATGCGTCCGGAGTCCAGGTCACCCTCGGCGCTCCACCCGTCCAGCGTCCGAGTGACGACGGTCCGGGTTGGTGCATGCTCGACCTGATAGACACCGCCGCTCACGACGAGCAGGAAGGCGGCGTCGATCGCCTCGATCAGGTCCGCCGATCCGGAGTCACAGGCGTCACAGGCGCAGTCCGGCAACACGTCGAGGATCACGGGCGGCTTCCCGACCGCGATGACGAGCACCGAACCCGGGACGTCTGCTCCACCCCACCCGATCGTCAACGGTTGACCACCCGGTTCGGACGGTGTGAGTCTGGTCGCTCGGGACAGTGCCACTCGCGAATCCGGCAGTGCCGCAGAGGAATCCACGTCGGCAGACGTCGCGTAACCAGCTTCGACGAGGACTGCGACCCACGCCTCCGCCCGAATCCCGACCAGCGCATGGCGACCGGGGCGACTGACGCGCGAATACTCGGATTCTGTCGGCGGCGATCCGTCCAGACGCGGCGACGGCCACCCGGTCAGCCCACCGCGTAGCGACTCGGTCACGACCTCCACGATGGGCAGCAATGCGGCACCGGCGAACCGGCGCCGGTCGCCGAACACACTCAGCCCCACGCCGTCCAACTCGAGATTCGAACTGCGCTCGACAGGCACGCGAAGGGTCAGTGTGGCCGGAACTGTGGACGGTTCGTCGCTGTCTGCGACACAGGCAACGGCCCACGCACCGTCGGCGAGCACCGGCCCTCCCAACGGCTGGATCACAATTCCGGCGGCTGACGCTCCCGGTGCCCGAAAGACGCGACGGGGCCAGGTCACGTCGCCCACGAAGCCCAGAGCAGTGAGGAGTTCGGCGAGGCGGTCCGGATCCTTCGGCGTGACCGACAAGTGATCCAGCACCGGTCCGTCCTGCGGGCCAGGGATCATCGGTGACGTCCACTGGATGAGGAAGGGCAGGTCAGGATCGAACGGTCCCGGCCCGAGATCGCACATCAACCAGCCGATCTCGTCACCCTCAGGAGTGCGGCGCGAACCGTCGACGATCCGTTGCGGCGTGAACCCTGCCTCGACGATTGCAGAATGGGCCGCGTGGATGTCGTCGACCGCGATCGCCCAGGACAGGAACCCGCCACCGGAGTCCCGAACCCGGTTCACCCACGGATTGGACTCCGAACCGGGCGCAGAGATCAGCTCGACGTACGCGTCCCCGGGCCCGCGCACCAGGGCGTTGACGGTGCCCGCCGGGTGGCGCCCACCCGGCTCGGCGGGTAGACCGGCGACGCCCCACCGTTCGCACGCCTCGTCGAGGTCAGCAACGGCGATGACGACGTGATCCAGACGAGCGTGCACCATGATCGACCTCTCGGTTGTTCCCGACTCGACACCCTCCGGTGCCGTCAGATCGTGACGATGACTGCACCACGCGCCACAGCGGATCCCCTCATGGAACGCACCTTCATGCCGAGCATCAGCAGCCTCATCATCACCGGGTACTTCTTCTTGATGGCGCGCTCGACGGCCTCGTGCTCCGCGGATCCTGCCGGCGCAGCCACCGCGATCGCGTCCGTGATGGCCGATCCTGGCACCGGTTCGCCACGCACCGAGCAGGGCTGCAACATCACCTTCGGATTGCGCTTCAGCCGCTTGACCTTCCAGCTGTCGTAGTCGGTGGTGAAGCCGGCCCGACCGTCAGGCAGCGCCGCGATCCACACCGGCGTCGACACCGGAGTGCCGTCCTTCTTGTAGGTGGTCAACAGCAAGTACTTCTCGTCGCTCAGCGAGGTCATGAAGTCATGAAAGCACCGATGCACGCCGGCACGGGATGAACCGTGGGACGTGCATCGGTGCAGGCGTCCTCGCAACACTCGGACGCATCGAGCATGAGGCCGAATCAGGCTGCGGCTGAGGTTTTTTCGGCATCGCGCAAACGACTCGGCAGCGCGGTCGGCTCGACCACCGAACGACGCGGCGCCGGGGCGAATCTGGCCGCGATGTGGTTCGGCAGCGACAGGCGGATGACCTTGCCCCACGCCGAGGCGACCTGCTTGTGCAGCGGACCGGTGACGTACTGCAGGCCGTAGCGTTCGCAGATGTCGCGGATCTTCGGCGAGATCTCCTGGTAGCGGTTGCTCGGCAGGTCGGGGAACAGGTGGTGCTCGATCTGGTAGCTGAGGTTGCCGGTCGCGATGTGCATCGCCTTCGAACCGTCGATGTTGGCCGAGCCGATCATCTGGCGCAGGTACCAGTCTCCGCGGGTCTCACCGTCGATGGACGTCTTGGTGAACGTCTCGACACCCTCCGGGAAGTGGCCGCACATGATCACCGAGTGCGTCCACAGGTTGCGGCCGAGGTTGGCGATGTAGTTGGCCAGCAGCGTCCGACGCGCCGAGCCGAGCGGCAGTGCGAGCACCGGGTGGATGACGTAGTCCTTGGTCATCTGCTGGCGGATCTTGTTGAGCACCTTGCGACCGTCGGTCTTGAACCGCTCCTTGTCCTTGCGCCCGGCGAAGTACTTGCCGATCTCGAGGTCGTACGCGGCGATGCCGTATTCGAAGAAGCACGCGTTGATGAAGTTCCAGGCCGGCTGGCCGAGGTAGAACGGCGCCCACTTCTGGTCCTCGTCGACGCGCATGATGCCGTAACCCAGGTCGTTGTCGCGGCCGAGCACGTTGGTGTAGGTGTGGTGCAGTTCGTTGTGGCTGTGCTTCCACAGGTCCGCGGGCGAGGCGTTGTCCCACTCCCAGGTGGTCGAGTGGATCTTCGGGTCACGCATCCAGTCCCACTGGCCGTGCATCACGTTGTGCCCGATCTCCATGTTCTCCAGGATCTTGGAGACCGTGAGCCCGACGGTGCCGAGCACGAACGCCGGCTTGTACTTGGAGAACAACAGCAACCCGCGCGAGCCGAGCTCGAGCTTGCGCTGGACGTCGATCGTGCGGCGGATGTACGCGGCATCGCTCGCGCCACGCTGGCGGATCACGCCGTCGCGGATCGCGTCCAACTCCTTACCCAGGCACTCGATGTCGTACGCGGTGAGGTGCGCGATCGGGTTGGTTTCCTTCTTCTGCAGCGCAGTCATGAGTTTCTCCTGATCGTTCGTGGACTAGAGGTCGATGTCGCAGCGCCCGGCCGCGGCCGAGATGCAGGTCTGGACGAGCACGCCGTCCCCGGGACTCGCCGTGGTGAGCTCACCGGTGCGCAGGTCGCGGACGGCTCCTTCGCGCAGGGGCAGGACGCAGCCGTAACAGATGCCCATGCGGCAGCCGGACGGCATGAGGATCCCGACGTCCTCGCCCTGGTCGAGGATCGGTCGTGCACCGTCACATTCGAGCTCGCGGTCGAGTCCGGTGAAGTGGACTGTGCCGCCCTCTCCCGGTTCGACGAGCGCGGGACGGAAGCGCTCGGTGTGCAGCTTGTCGGCGAGTTCGGCCGATTCCCAGTGGGATTCGACCATCTCCAGCATTCCTGCCGGGCCGCACGCCCAGGTCTCGCGCTCACGCCAATCGGGCACGAGACGCTCGAGTTCGTCGGTGTCGAGCATGCCGTGGACGTCGGTGTGCCTCTCCTGCAACGAGATTCGGCCTGATGCAGCCAAGTCGCGCAGCTCGGAGGCGAAGATGACGTCCTCGGGACGCGGCGCCGAGTGCAGCAGGACGACGTCGTCCATCTCGTCGACGGCGTGACGCAGGATTCCCATGACAGGGGTGATGCCGCTTCCTCCGGTGAGCAACAGGATCTTGGCCGGAAGCGTCGCAGGGAGCACAAATGTACCGTCAGCCTGCTCCATCTGGACGATCTGACCGACCCTGAGGTGCTCGACCAGATATGTGCTGACCGCTCCACCCGAGATCGCCTTGACAGTGATCGAGATGCAGCCGTCGGTACGCGGACCGGACGTGATCGAGTACGCCCGCCACATCCGGACGCCGTCGATGTCGACTCCGATACGCATGTACTGACCGGGCGTGTGCCCACGCCACCGCTTGCCAGGACGGATCGTGACGGTCAGTGCGTCCTGGGTCTCCGATCGAAGATCCTCCACCCGCCCGCGCAACACAGTGCTGGTGCGCAGTGGGTCGAACAGATCGACGTAGTCCTCGGGAAGCAACGGCGTGGTGACTGCCTTCGCCAATCGGAAAGCGCGCGAACGCCACGGCGAGGGCGCGGCATCGGGCGTCGTGATCGGCATAGGTCCAGCCTGCTTGACGATGAGAGTTAATCTCTTGACCAGGAGACGTGAAAACGTCGCTCTGATTTGTTCGAGTCGAACAAGAACGGACCGAAATGGCTCAGTTCAATCCGCCCCGGCTCCCTGATGAGGCTGTTGCCGGCCTTGCCGACCAGCTCCCTGAGGTCGCCGAACGCTGTGTCGCAGCCATCACGGCCGAGGTTCCGGGGTACGCCGGCGCCCTGAGTGGCGAACCCGGCGAACTCATCGAAGACGCCGTTCAGCAGGCGCTGGCCGGTTTTCTACGGCTGGCCGGCGGTCCACAGGGCAGCGACCCGTCCACCCCGATGCGCCCGGCCCTCGACGGTGCCTATGCCTTGGGTCAGGGCGAGGCACGCAGCGGTCGTTCGATGGACGCTTTGCTCGCCGCGTACCGCGTCGGCGCCAGAGTGTCCTGGCGCGAACTGTCCACTGCAGCAGTCGACGTCGGTATCGATGCTGCGACGATCGCGCGCTTCGCCGAGTTGGTGTTCGCCTACATCGACGGGCTCTCGGCGGCCAGCGTCGCCGGGCACTCCGACGAACTCGCCACCGAGGGACGCGTCCGCGAACGCCGGCGGGAACGACTGGCGGGAGAACTGCTCGCCGGGCGTGAGGAGGAGGTGCTCGTAACGCTCGCCGAACGCGCTGAATGGCCGCCGCCCCTGTCACTGACCGCAGTCCTGCTGCCGGCCGACGCAGCCGCATCCGTGATGTCGACGTTGGGCGCGAACTGCCTTCGGGCAGCGGACGATTTGTCGGACGCCGACCTCGCCGTCCTGCTCGTGCCCGACCTGCACGGTCTCGCACGTCGGCGCTTGCTGAAAACATTGCGCCACACGTCCGCGGTCGTCGGCCCGACCAGACCCTGGACACACGTCACGTCCTCGTGGCAGCGCGCCGTGAAGGCACACGAACTCGGTCTCGCCACCGGACAGACACCGCTCGACACCGAGGACCACCTGGCCGACCTCGTCCTCCAGTCGGACCGGGATGCATTGCAGGACCTGAGGATTCGTGCGCTCGCTCCGCTGACTGACCTACCGCCGGCCACCGCCGATCGGCTCGGGGAGACGCTGCGTTCCTGGCTGTTGCACCAAGGACGTCGCGACGCCGTCGCAGCCCATCTGCATGTTCACGCTCAGACGGTGCGCTACCGGATGACGCAGATCAGGGAACTGTTCGGTGACCGTCTGGACGATCCGTCAAAGGTCCTGGACATTCTGATCGCGCTCCAGCCGAAGACTGTCGACAACCCCTGATCGAGTAATCCCACCCTGATGAGTCAGCCCGGGGAGGCCATGACAGCCGTTCGTGGTGCTTTGATGAAAACAAGTGCCTGACCGGCACATAGTCGATCAACGGAAGGACATCTCGTGGTTGAGAAGTCGACCTTCACATTGCCCGGTCTGACGAAGAAGAAGTCGGACGAAATCATCAAGATCCTGCAGGTTCGCCTGTCGTCCTACAACGACCTGCACCTCACCCTGAAGCACGCGCACTGGAACGTCGTCGGCGCTCACTTCATCGGCGTCCACGAAATGATCGACCCGCAGGTGGAGCTGGTACGCGGGTACGCCGACGAAGTGGCCGAGCGCATTGCCGCAATGGGCGCCTCCCCCGGCGGCCGCGTCAGCGACATCGAGCGCGACCGCACGTGGGACGACTACGCCATCGAACGTGACACCGTCGGTGCACACTTGGGCGCCCTCGACAAGGTGTACGACGGAGTCATCACCTCCAACCGCAAGGCGATCGAGGAACTCGACGACCTCGACCTCGTCACTCAGGACCTCATCATCGGACAGACCGGCGAACTTGAGAAGTTCCAGTGGTTCATGCGCGCTCACCTCGAGTCGTTCGCCGGAGAGCTCAAGGACGCCGGTACGACCACCGAGAAGGACGCTGCCGCAAAGACCCGCAAGGTCTGAGCACGGCTGATCACGTCTGAGAACCATCTGAATCACCGGTCGCACTCGCGGCCGTCCACCGCCGACCCGATGAGAGTTCGTTCCGCATGAATGCATACGACGCAGTCGTGGTCGGCGGTGGCCATCATGGCCTGGTCGCCGCCATCGAACTGGCCGACCACGGCCGTCAGGTTCTGTTGTGCGAGAGTCGGCCGGAGGTGGGCGGCGCTGTTGCCGACCGGACGATCGGCGACTTCGTCGTGGACGAGTTCAGTGCCTTCCACCCGCTGGCTGCGGCATCACCCGTCATCCAGGGGCTCGGCCTCGACAAGCACGGGCTGCAGTGGGCGCGCAGCGAGCGGGTCGTCGCCCATCTCGGCCGGCCCGACGACACCTCGGGTGCCTTGCTGCACGCCGATCCCACACACACGGCGGCCCGTCTGGACGCGGACGCTCCGGGTGACGGAGCAGCATGGCTCGAACTGGTCGACAGCTTCGCCTCGCTCAAGGAACCGCTGCTCGACGCCCTCCTGCTGTCCTGGCCGCCGGTTCGCCACGCACCGAAACTGGCGAAGGCCGTCGGCGCGACGAATCTTCTCGACTTCGTCCGCTTCGCGCTGCTACCCGTCGAGCAACTGTCCGTCGAACGATTCCGTGGTCGAGCGGCGCGAGATCTGCTGTCCGGCAACGCGATGCACGCCGACATCCCACCTGAAGCGCCCGGCAGTGGCGTGTACGGCTGGATCATGACGATGCTCGCCCAGGACGTCGGTTTCCCGACCCCGGTCGGGGGCGCCGGCGCCCTGGCCCGCTCACTGCGTTCCCGTGCTGAAGCCGCCGGCGTCGAGATCAGAACCGGTACGCCTGTCGTCCGGATCAGAGCCGAGCACGCACGCGCCTCCGGCGTCGACCTCGCGTCCGGAGAGTTCATCAAGGCACCGGTCGTCATCGCCGATACCAGCGCACCGATGCTGTACGGCACGTTGCTCGAGGACGTACCGGCCGGACTCCGGGCACGGATGGAGCGCTTCACCTGGGATCTGCCCACCATCAAGATCAACCTCGGTCTGTCGGGTGCGATGCCGTGGACCGCGGAAGCCGGGCGGTCAACCTCGGTGGTCCACGTCGGCGGTAGTCATCGCGACCTCGTGCGCTGGAGTGCCGATCTGGGCTCCGGACGCATCCCTGAGCACCCGTTCGCCCTGGTCGGACAGATGACGTCGACCGATCCACTGCGCTCCCCCGCCGGCACCGAGTCGATGTGGGTATACAGCCACCTCCCGCGCGGCGTCACCGACGACGACGGCACCGAACACTTGATCCGCAACTGCGAGCGCATGCTCGAGGAGTTCGCGCCGGGGTGGCGTGATCTGGTGGTCGAACGCTGGGACCAGACACCGCGATCGCTGCAGGACTCGAACGCCAATCTGGGTGAGGGTGCCGTGGGCGGAGGCACCATGCAGTTGTTCCAGCAGGCGTTCTGGCGACCGGCCACCGGCCTCGGTGGACCCCGCACATTTTTGCCCGGGCTCTACCTCGGCAGCGCCGCGATCCATCCCGGCGGCGGCGTGCACGGCGGGGCCGGCCACATGGCGGCACGCGCCGCGTTGGCCGACAGCGGTCTCGCCGGCAAAGTTCGAGGCGCACTCGAACGCCGTGTGCGCCGCTCCATCGACACCACCCTGCCCCGATTCTGAACCCCCCGCTGAACCACGCTGAACCACAGGAGACTCCATGCGCACCATCTCGGTCGAACACACCACGCCCGCTTCGCCGGATGCCGTCTGGTCGGTGCTCGCCGACGGGTGGGCCTATCCGTCGTGGGTGGTGGGAGCCTCGCGCATGCGCGCCGTGGAGGCCGGATTCCCTTCACCCGGAACAAAATTGCATCACAGTGTCGGCAACTGGCCGTTGCTGCTGGATGACGAGACCGCGGTACGGGACTGCGAACCGGGCAAGTCCTTGCGGCTGGAGGCGAAGACCCGTCCGTTCGGCACCGCCATCGTCGCCATCCGCCTCATCGCCACTCCGGACGGTGGCACCGTGATCAGCATGGAGGAGGACGCGGTCTCCGGGCCGCTCGCGCACACGCCCAAGCCCGCACGGCAGGTGGGCATCGCCGCTCGCAACAGGGAGACTCTGCGCCGCCTGGCTCTACTGGCCGAACGCGCCGACCAGGTCTGAACCGAACACGGCACCAGCGGGCTCTTGCGACTACCGGCGCCGGCCGAAAACCGGCTGCTTGGGCACGGTCGTCCTGGCGACCCGCGGTGCTGTTCACCGACGCCGGCTCGCCATCGGCATGGCCCTGCAGCAAACAGCAAGCAGCTTCGTGAACGTCAACGACTGGATCTGCCCCACCGAGAACTGTCCCCCGGTGATCGGGAACGTGCTGGTCTATCGCGACGACAAGCACGTGTCCAAGCTGTTCGCCGACTCGATGCTTCCGATCGTGCGGGCACGGCTGGTGCCCCATCTGGCCGCCGTAGCGAACACTCGCCAGTCCCTGCACCACATGCGTTCGGCCCCGCCCACCACGACGGTGAGCGGGGCCGAATGTCGGCCTCAGTGACGTCCCGGCTTGCCCGGTCGCCCCTGCTTGCCCGGCTTGCCCGCCTTGTCACGGAACACCTGGATCACCGACGGACGCGGCTGACCGGTGCCGTCGTACGGGAACAGGCTCGCGGGGGCCGACGGGCTCGCCCCGTCGACCTCACCCGGGTGCTGAACCGCGCAGAACACCGTCTTGTCGTCGACGATCAGCGGGCCCGCCGACTCCGCACCGTGAGGCACGGTGTGGAACTGCTTGAGGTGACCAGCATCGGCACCGTCGAGCGGCATCATGAAGAACGCGTCCGCGTTGCCCAGAGCGTTGCCGTCGGTCGAGATCCACAGGTTGCCCTCGGAGTCGAAGGCCACGTTGTCCGGGCACGAGATCGGGCTGACCTCGCTCTTGTCGAACCCGTCGAAGTACGTGGTCGGGTCCTCCGGGTCACCGCAGATCAGCACGAGCTTCCAGGTGAAGGTCGTACCGGTGTGGTCGCCGCGGTCCTCGACCAGCTCCAGCACCTGACCGTGCTTGTTGCTCGGACGCGGGTTGGCCTCGTCGACCTCGGCGGCGGTGCGCTTGGAGTTGTTGGTCAGCGCGACGTAGACCTTGCCGGTGACCGGGCTGGGCTCGACGTCCTCGGGGCGGTCCATCTTGGTCGCGCCGGCCTTGTCGGCGGCCAGACGCGTCCAGACCAGGACCTCCTCGACCGACATGCCGGCGATCTTCGACTTGCCGCCGACCACCAGCGGCAGCCAGGTGCCGGTGCCATCGCAGACGCCGTCCTGCTGACCGTCGCCGGTGAACTTGGCGACGTAGAGGTCGCCCTCCTCCAGCAGCGTCATGTTGTGGCGGCGGTCGCCCTCGCGGTACTTGCGCTTGGAGACGAACTTGTAAAGGTAGTCGTAGCGCTCGTCGTCACCGGTGTAGGCGACCACGTGTCCGTTGCGCGCGATCTGGACGTTGGCGCCTTCGTGCTTGAGGCGGCCGAGGGCCGTGTGCTTGCGCGGGGTGGACGTCGGGTCGGTCGGGTCGATCTCGACGACGTAGCCGAATCGGTTGACCTCGTTGGGCTCCCTCGAGGTGTCGAAGCGCGGGTCCACGGAGTCCCAGTTGCGGCCCTTGCTGCCGGTGATGCCATACCGCTTGTACGCGGCTTCCTGCCCGGCCGGCGCGGACGCCGTTTTGAAGTAGCCGTTGAAGTTCTCCTCGCCGGACAGGACGGTGCCCCACGGAGTGGTGCCACCGGCGCAGTTGGCGAACGTGCCGTACACACGGCGGCCGGTCGGGTCGGCCTTGGTGCGCAGCAGCTTGGATCCGGCAGCAGCGCCGGTGATCGCGAACTCGGTGTTAGGGGTGATGCGGCGGTTTTTACGAGCGCCCATCTTGGCTTCCCACTCGCGTCCCTTGCGGACGACCTCGACCACGGACATGCCGTGCGCGGCCATCGCGATCTTGATCTGCTCCTTGGTCATCGAGGAGTAGCCGGTGAATCCCCGGAACATCAATTCGTCGTTGGTGTACTCGTTGTTGACCACCAGCAACCCGCGACCCGAGCGCCCGTGCCGGACCAGGCCGACGTAATCGCAGTTGTAGCCGAACTGCTTCTCCTGAGCGGCCGCCGTCTGGTTGTCGAAGTCGAACTCCGGCGCGCCGGCGATGATCGGGTCGCCCCACTTGACCAACGGCTTCCAGGTGAATCCCTCAGGGGTGACGACCTTGTCGGTCTCGAACGGGATCGGCGGCGTCGACTCGAACTCGTAGACCTTGTGACCGAGGGCGTGACCGCGTCCTTCACCGGCGGCAGCGGGACCCGCGACGGCTACGGCGGCGCCGGCCACGGCGGTGGTGGCACCGACGGCCTTGAGGAAGGTACGGCGGGAGGTGCCGGCGACGATATCGCCGAAGTACTCGTTGTCGCTCTCGTTGGCGACGGGCTGGAAGCAGCTGTCGGCGCAACGGTAGTGACAGGTCATCAGCGACCGGCTGCCGTTGTGGGGGCGATCGGTGGCAAGCGGGATCAGGCGCCGGTGTTCAGGCTGTGCAGGGGTCAAGGTTCACACCTTCCAGGCGGATCGTTCGATGCGTCCGCGGCGGGGTGCACGGACGCGTGGCCGCCGCGAGGACGGGCCGCCTCCCAACGCTAGGAGCGGGTGCCACCGACGGGGTGACGCTCGGGTGAACGAACGATGATGGTTCGGTCAAGGAATGGCAAGACCGCCCGGGCTCAGGCGGGATCGCGCCGCTGTCAGGATGGAACGGTGAACTCGTTCGAAACACTCGCCGCCCGTCTGCTTGTTCCGATCATCGCTGCCCCGATGGCCGGTGGGCCCTCCACGCCGGCTCTCGTCGCTACTGTTGCCGACGCGGGAGGTTCCGGGTTCCTGGCTGCCGGCTACCGCACCGCGCAGGAGATGAGTGCGCAGATCGCCGAGGTGCGGTCGCTGACCGAGCGCCCGTTCGGCGTCAACCTCTTCGTGCCGAACGACGACCCGGTGGATGATGCGGCACTGGAGGTCTACCGCCGCTCCTTGCTGCCCACGGCGTCCGAATTCGGACTCGACGAGCTCCCGTCCCACAAGGCTGAGACGGAGGACTGGGACGCGAAACTTGCTGCGCTGCAGGAAGATCCGGTGCCGATGGTCTCGTTCACGTTCGGCCTTCCCGACGCGGACGTGGTCGGCGCCTTGCAAGCCGTGGGCACCTGCGTCCTGGCCACGGTCACGTCCTTGTCGGAGGCTCGTGCTGCCGAGCAACTCGGGTACGACGGGCTGGTCGTGCAGGGTCCGGACGCCGGCGGCCACCGGGGCACTCACCACACGTCGACCGAACCCGACCGGACGCCGCTACTGTCGCTGCTCGCGCACATCGTCCAGTCCGTCGACCTGCCGATCATCGCGGCGGGTGGCCTGTCGGCCGGCTCATCCATCGCCGACGCCCTGGCTTTGGCGGACGCCGTCCAACTCGGGACCGCCTTCCTGGACGCCGACGAGGCCGGCACGTCCGCCATTCACCGCGCCGCGCTGCGCGACCCGCGTTTCACCGAGACGGCGGTGACGCGCTGCTTCACCGGGCGCTTCGCCCGCGGTTTGCGCAACGATTTCATCGACCGCTTCGATCACGACGCGCCGGCGGCCTATCCCGCGGTTCACCAGGTCACCCAGCCGTTGCGGAAAGCGGCAACGGCAGCCAACGATCCGCGGTTCGTCCACCTGTGGGCCGGCACCGGGTGGCGCGACCTGCCGAGCGGCGGTGGCGCGCAGATCACGAACGACCTGTGGCGAGCTGCGCAGGAACAGATGCACGATGCCTAGGCACGAAGAAGCCCCGACCAGCGAACTGGTCGGGGCTTGTGCGCTCCCCCGGTTGGACTCGAACCAACAACCTGCCGGTTAACAGCCGGCTGCTCTGCCAATTGAGCTACAGGGGAATGGGTCCCTGGTGGGCGCGAGACGAAACTCTAGCAAATCGGGCGCCCAACCGCCGAATCGA